>CAKZIN010000037.1 GCA_936933955.1 uncultured Sphingopyxis sp.
CATCGTGCAGTGCCCCATTGCCGCGTGCTCGGGCGTGCAGGTCGCCGCGGGCGCAGCGGGCGCCGTCGCCGTCGGCGCCGCGGCTGGTTGGCCATGGCCGCTATGCTGCGCGAGCGCGGGGGTAGCGGCGGTCGTCGCCAACAAGGCGAGGATCATCCGGTTCATGCTGCGTCTCCATCAAGCGGACGGACCGTGACGACGCGCATCATCCCCGCATGCATGTGGTAGAGAAGGTGGCAGTGGAACGCCCAGTCGCCGGGCGCGTCGGCGGTCAGGTCGAGATCAACGAAGCCGCCGGGCATCACCTTAACCGTATGCTTCATCGGCTGACTGGCGCCATGGCCATTGACGATCTCGAAGAAGTGGCCGTGCAGGTGCATCGGGTGGGTCATCATCGTGTCGTTGATCAGCCTGAGCCGAACCCGCTCGTTGCGCGCGAAGCGATAGGGCTCCGGGTTTTCGCTCAGCTGTTCGCCGTCCATCGACCACATGAACCGCTCCATGTTGCCGGTCAGGTGGATGTTGATCCGCCGCGTCGGCGTGCGCGTGTCGCGGTTGGGGGTCAGCTGGATCATGTCCCTATAGGTGAGCACGCGGTGCCCCACGTTCTCGAGGCCGATGCCCGGGTGCCCGGTGCGGTCGATCGGGTTGGGCGCGATCATGTCGACGCCCACGCCGACCGGGAAATTCACCTTGGACTCGTCGCGCATGTCCATGTTGGAGTGGTCCATGCCCGCCATGCCGCCGGCCGGAGCCCCCGACGGCGTCGACGGCCCGTGCCCCATTGCACTGTGGTCCATGCCAGCCATGCCGCCCGAGGCGGCTCCCGCCGCCGTTCCGGCGCCGGCTCCATGACCCATTGCGCCGTGATCCATGCCGCCCATGCCCATGTCGACCATGTTGAGAGTGGGGCGCTCGCGGAGAGGCGGAACGGCCGAGACCATGCCCATGCGCGGCGCCAGCGTCGCGCGCGCCATGGCCGAACGGTCGATGCTCTCGGCAACGATCGTGTAAGCCTGGTCGGCCGGCTGGACGATGAAGTCGTAGGTCTCGGCGTTTCCAATCTGGAACTCGTCCACCTCCACTGGCCGCATGTTGATCCCATCGGTGGCGACGAACGTCATCGGTAGGCCAGGAATGCGGAAGTTGAAGGTCGTCTGCGCGGCCGCGTTGATGATTCGAAGGCGCACCCGCTCGCCGGGTCGGAACAGGCCAGTCCAGTTCTCCCGGGGACTATGGCCGTTGATCAGCAGCGTGTAGGCCGCCTCGGTCACGTCCGAGATGTCGGTGGGGTCCATCCGCATCCGGGCGAACATCTGCCGGTCTTCCTGGCTCAGCTCCTCGCTGCGCTGGCCGAACAAGGTCTCTTTCTGCCGATTGAAGAAGCCGCCCTCCTGTTTCATCCGCATGAAGATCTGATGCGGGTGGAGGAAGCTCCAGTCGGAAAGCACGATCACATGCTCGCGGTCGTAGGCGACGGGATCGGCACCGGCCGGGTCGATGATCATCGGCCCATAATGGCCGAGCTGCTCCTGCAGCCCCGAGTGGCTGTGATACCAATAGGTGCCCGACTGCCTGAGCGGGAACTCGTAGGTGAAGGTCGAACGCGCGCGGATGCCGGGAAAACTGATACCCGGCACGCCGTCCATCTGAAAGGGCACGATCAGGCCATGCCAGTGGATGGACGTGTCCTCGTCGAGCGTGTTCTCAACAATGAGGCGCACGTTCTGACCTTCGCGCAAACGGATCAGCGGCGCGGGGATGGTCCCGTTGATGGCCAGCGCGTGGCCGTTACGACCGTCGATGTCGAACATGGTGTTCGCCACGCGCAGCCGGATTTCCTCGCCCGTGAGGGTGGCGCCGGCCTTGCTGGCGAGGCCGTGGCTGCCGTTCTGGGCCCAGGCCGGGAACAAGCCCGACAGTCCAACGCCCGCGGCGCCGAGTGCGCCCGCCTTGAGCAGGGAACGCCGGCCGATAATCTGGTTCATTGAGAATTCCTTCGGGCGGGGCACGCGCCACCGCCATCGTCTCGACAGGTCGGGAGACGGCGCTGCGCGCCGCCTCCCTCCCGGGTCAGTTCTGGTTTGGACCGTGTCCCGCATGAGCGCCGCCGCTCATGTCGTGGCCGGCATGCGGGTCGGCCGCCTGGCCTTGCTGACGCTGCCCGGCGCAGCAGCCGCGGCCGGTGCCGTTCGCCATGCCCTCGCAACAGGCCATGCGCCCGTTGGCGTCACGACGGCAGCAGTCCGCCATGGCGTGACCGGCGTGCGGATCGGCCTGACCGGGCTGTGCCGCCGGAGCGCTGTGCCCGGCGTGCTGGCCCTGGGCCTGCTGGGCCGAGTGTCCGGCATGGCTCGCGTGCGGATTGGCGGGGGCCGCGGTCTGCGCGACCGCGGGAGCAGCGGTCGCCATCGCGACCGCAATGAGAAACAGCTTCATCATTGATCTCCAGAAATCTCGAGTTCGCGTCAGATCTCTGGACGAATACGCGGCGGGGGCGTCTCTCCCTCAGGGTGAATGCCGGAAAGGAGCTGATCCCCGAGCAAGGCCGGCGGCAGGGCATCGTGCGGCAGCCGTTCCGCACTGAACGGCTCCGTTGCAGGAACGGCGGCGCAGGCGATGGCGCAGCCCATCTCCATTCCGGGCGCGCCTTTCTCTGGCTCCGTCGGTGAAGCCATCTCGGCGCAATGACTAGCCGCCGCCTGCGGGGCCGCGGCATGCGCCGGACCGGAGCCGCCAATCATCGCCAGCGGCGAAAGCAGCAGCGCGAAGACCAGAAACAGCGAGGACAGAAGCCGGGGCATGAAGCGCCACACATAGGACGGCCCGGATCGACCCGCAATGAAAGGCCTCGCGCCATCACGCATGGCTTGCGTCCTCCGCCGCGAGATCGGCCAAGATCGGGCAATCGGGCCGGCCGTCGCCGTGACAATCGCGGGCAAGGTCCTCGAGCGTCTTCCGCATCGCGCGGATCTCGTCCTCCTTGCGCCGCAGCTCCTCGGCGCGCGCCGTCGCGAGCGCCTTCACATCGGCGCTGGCGCGGCTCCGATCCTGCCATAGCGCCAGCAGACGCCCGATCTCTTCGATCGGGAATCCCAGGTCGCGCGCGCGGCGGATGAAGCGCAGCGTGTGGACGTCGCGGTCGTCGTAATCGCGATAGCCGGAGTCGCGCCGCGCCGCCTTCGGGATCAGCCCAATCGCCTCGTAGTGGCGGATCATCCGTTGGCTGACGCCGCTGCGCTTGGAGGCTTGGCCTATATTCATGGCTTCAGACTCACACTCGCAGCAGGGCGCCAGCGTCGCAAGGCGAGGGCATTGCCCACCACGCTGACACTGGAGAGCGCCATCGCGGCACCGGCTATGACCGGGCTGAGGTAGCCGAGCGCGGCGAGCGGGATGCCGATCACGTTGTAAATGAACGCCCAGAACAGCCCCTGGCGGATCTTGGAATAGGTCCGCCTGGAGATCTCCACGGCGTCCGCAACCAGACGCGGGTCTCCCCGCATCAGCGTGACGCCCGCAGCGTGCATCGCGACGTCCGTGCCGGTGGACATGGCGATGCCGACGTCCGCGGCCGCGAGCGCAGGCGCGTCGTTCACGCCGTCGCCGACCATCGCGACCGTGCCGCCCTCGTGCTTGAGGCGCGACACCGCCTCGGCCTTGTCCTCGGGCAGGACGTTGGCGATCGCCTCGTCGATGCCGAGGCGGCGGGCGACGGCGTTTGCGCTGCCTTCATTGTCGCCGGTCAGCATGACCGTGCGGATGCCACGGGCGTGTAGGGCCTTAACGGCGGCCTCAGCGGCCGGCTTGGGCTCGTCGCCGAAGCCCATCACTCCGAGAAGGCGCCTATCGTCGCCAGCCTGCGCGATCCAAGACACGGACCGGCCATCCTGCTCCAGTTCGAGAGCCCGGCCTTCAAGCGCCGTCAGCGCTATGCCGTTCTCCTCCATCAGCCGCGTGCTGCCGAGGATGAGGCTGCGGCCCTCGACGGTTGCGGTGATGCCGCGGCCCGGCAGGGCGCGAAGGTCGGCGGCGGGACGGGCGCGGACCGCCCGCTCCTCGGCGGCGGACACCACGGCGCGGGCCAGCGGATGCTCGCTTCCGCTCTGCAGGGCCGCCGCCAGCGCGAGCAGTTCATCATCCGCAACACCCTCGGTCGGCACGGACGCAACTAGCCTCGGCTTGCCCTCCGTCAGGGTTCCAGTCTTGTCGAACGCGACCGTGTCGATGCGGTGAGCGGTCTCGAGTGCCTCGGCGTCCTTGATCAGGACCCCGGCGCGGGCGGCCACTCCCGTGCCGGCCATGATGGCGGTCGGCGTCGCCAGGCCGAGGGCGCAGGGGCAGGCGATCACCATGACCGCGACCGAGTTCAGCACGGCGACCTCGAAACTGCCACCCACGGCCAGCCAGCCCACGAAGGTGAGCAGGGCAATCGCGAGCACGACGGGCACGAAGACGGCGCTCACCCGGTCGACGAGCCGCTGGATGGGGGCCTTGGCGCCCTGGGCGCTCTCCACCAGTCGCACGATGCGGGCGAGTGTGGTCTCCGCGCCAACCGCGCTCGTCTCGATGAGGATCAGGCCCTCACCGTTGATCGAACCGCCGGTCATCTTGTCGCCGAGCGCTTTCGCCACCGGCATGCTCTCGCCAGTGAGCATGGACTCGTCCACGCTGCTCGCGCCTTCGCGCAGCAGACCATCGACCGGAATGCGCTCGCCGGGCCGCACCCGCACGAGATCGCCCACCCGGACCTGATCCACCGCGACCTCGCGTTCGGAGCCGTTGGCATCAATCACTCGGGCGCGGTCAGGACGCAGCGCCATGAGCGCGCGGATGGCCGCGCCGGTCTGCCGCTTCGCGCGCCCCTCCAGCCACTTCCCGAGCAGGATCAGCGTGATCACCACCGCCGAGGCCTCGAAGTAGAAGTGGCCGGCCATGCCGTGGTCCATCCCCGGGACGACCAGCTGATACAGGCTGAGGCCGTAGGCGGCGGACGTGCCGAGCGCGACCAGCAGGTCCATGTTGCCGGTGCCTGAACGGGCGGCCTTCCAGCCGGCGCGGTAGAAGCGGGCGCCGAGCCAGAACTGGACGGGCGTGGCCAGCAGGAGCTGGACCCAGCCGGGCACGACGAAGTCGACTCCGAGCGGCGCCAGCAGCATGGGCAGGACGAGGGGGAGCGACAGCAGCGCCGCGATGATCACGTGCCGAAGCTCGCGTGCGGCGACGGCGGAACGCCTGGCTTCCTCCTCGTCCGCGGCGGTCGTGGCGGACGAGGCCTCCCGCAACGAGGCAGAATAGCCCGCCTTCTCCGCGGCCTTCACTAGCGCCTCGGGCGAGGTGGAGACCGTCTCGACGCTGGCGGTCTCGGTGGCGAGGTTGACGCTCGCCTTCACGACGCCCGGCACCTTCAGCAGCGCCTTCTCGACGCGGCCGACGCAGGAGGCGCAGGTCATGCCGGTGACGTTCAGCTCGACCGTGCGTTTTGCGGGCATGTAGCCCGCCTTGAAGATCGCGTCCGCGACGGCGGATGCGTCGCCCCGGCCGTTCTCGAACGAGACCTCCGCCCGCTCCGCGGCTAGGTTGACCGACACGTCGGCGACGCCGGGCACCTGCCGGATGGCGCGCTCGACGCGCCCGACGCAGGAGGCGCAGGTCATCCCCTCCACGGGTATGGCGATGGTCTCGCCCTGCTCTTCCGTCCGCTCCCGAACGGCGACTGCCGCATCCATTTTCCGTCTCCTCTCATGCCGAGTCGACGATGGATATGGTCCTTGACACAATGGCAGGGTCAAGCACGGAAAAATTCCATGCCAGGTCCTTGACCCTGACACGGCGTCAAACTCCACCTTGCCTCCACATCGAAGTGAAACCGAGGACAAGATGCTGGCTTATCAGGTGAACGGCATGACCTGCGGCGGATGCGCCCGCGCCGTCACGAACGCGGTCAAGACAGTCGACGAATCCGCCATCGTCCAGGTCGACCTCGCCTCCAGGCGGGTCACCGTTGAATCCTCGGCCGACGCCGCGAAGATCCAGTCGGCGATCGAGGAGGCCGGCTACGAGGTGGAGCGGCTGGCGGCCTGAACACGTGAATCGATGCGGCGCCTCCGGGCATCGCGAGAGGGAGGCGGAAGATGGATCACGACCACTCAGCTCATCACCACGTCCACGGCGCTGCCGCACGGGCCCAGGCTCATGGCGCCGGCACATCGCTGAACCGGCTGGCGTTCAGCGCCACGCTCCACTGCCTGTCGGGCTGTGCGGTCGGCGAGGTCCTCGGCCTTGCCATCGGCACGGCACTCGGCTGGGCCACCGTGCCCACGATCGCCCTCGCCGTCGGCCTGGCCTTCCTCTTCGGCTACGCGTTCACGATGTTCCCGCTGCTGCGCGCGGGGCTCGCCTTCGGCGCGGTGCTGAAGCTCGCGCTTGCCGCGGACACCATCTCCATCCTCATCATGGAGGTGGTCGACAACGCGATCATGCTCGCCATTCCCGGCGCCATGGACGCCGGGCTCGGAAGCCTGCTGTTCTGGGGCAGCCTGGCCGTCGCGCTGCTGATCGCCGGCGCATTCGCCTTTCCGGTGAACCGCTGGCTGATCGCCAGGGGCAGGGGCACGCGGTCGTGCACCAGCAGCACGCGCACTGACGCCGCGGGTCCGATCAGCGCGACCATAGCCCGCGGAAGTGGGCCGAGTGCTCCTCGATCGCATCGAGGACGAGCATGATGGCGGATCCAGGTGACTGCAGAATCTCCTCCGCCGTCATCGCCGGGATCAACGAGAGCAGCTCTGTCAATCCTGGATCAGGTGCAGCGAACGCCTGACCACCACCCGCGCGTTTGACGAACCAAGGGAGGAGCGTTGCCCGTCAGCCAAGTGTGGTACGTGAAGCCCGAGGCTTTCGACCAGCCGCGTTTCACAAGGGGCGTTGGTGCCACCCGTTATTACACAGTGGAACGTCGCCCAAACTCGGCCAGTCCCTCATAACAGTCGACAAAAGCGTCAATGCCCACCTATTGCCATGATTCTGATCCGGGCCGCGTAGTGTCTGACGGGGGGGTAGTACGATTGGAAAGCGGGGGCATCCTGCACTGAGGTGCGTCGATCTGTTTGCCGGTGCCGGTGGTTTCTCACTGGCTGCCCGGCAAGCAGGTTTCGAGGTGTCGCTCGCGATCGAACATGATGCCATGCTGCCGCTACCTATCGCCTAAACTTGGTGAGTGGCCAGCGCCCGACGCGGCTGATCGAGGCTGATATCCGTACTCTCGACCCCGGCCTCCTCGCCCGGCAGACCCTGAAGAGGCGTGGTCCTGTCCATGTGATGCTGGGCGGTCCGCCTTACCAGGGCTTCTCGAGCCATCGCGTGAACGGTGCTGGCGTAAGCGATCAGCGCAACGATCTGATCCACACCTAATTTTGACTTCGTCAGGGCCTTCGCGCCGTGCGCATTCCTTATGGAGAATGTACCGGGAATGTTGTGGCCACGGCACAGCGCGGCCCTCGCCCGCTTCTACAACGAGGGCATGGCCGCTGGATACCGGAAGCGGTCTGGCGGCTTTAAGACGTCGACGACCGCGAAGCAGACACCCAACGGCCGACCCTCTCGGTGTAAACGAGATGCTCTGCCATTCGGCCTAAGGACCCCGTGTGGAAGGACCGGGTTGCGGTGCACGCCGGTCGCGGCCGTTAAGGTGCCGTTCGGGCGGGCTCGGGCGATATGCGCTCATGTATAGGATTGCCCCTCTGCTGCTCGCTGCCGCTGCCTGCTCGTCCGCCTCGTCACCACCAGCGGAGCCAGAGCCGGCGCCGACCAGCATGCTGGGCCAGTGGCGGATTGTCGCGCTGGACGGGCGCCCGCCGATCGTGGGACGCGATGGCCGACCGCCTGTCCTGACCTTCGATGAGCATGGCTATGGCGGCTATGCCGGCTGTAACGGGTTCGGCGGGCAGGGGCTCGCGCACGAGGGCCGCTTCTACGGCGGCTTCGCAATGTCCACGGCCATGGCCTGCGGCGCGCCGTTCGACGGGCAGGAGACGGGCGTTCAGCGCCTGCTGGCCAGCGCCCCGCGGATTGAATGGCTTGGGGCCGACCGGATCGCTCTTGCCGCGCCTGGTCAGCGCCTGGAGCTTGAACGCACCGGGGCGCTGCCGGCCGACCGGCTCGTTGTCGCGCCCACTCCATTCATCGGCACCGCGTGGAGCTTCGGCGCGCTCGACGGCAAGGCAATCGAGATGCCGGGCGCACGCTCCGGGCCGACCTTGACGGTAGAAGGCGACCGCTTCACCTTGGAGACGCCTTGCCTCACCTTGGAAGGCAGTTGGACTCAGGCTGGGACGGGGGCGGTCACCCTGAGCCCCGGCAGCCGGACCGCGCGCACTTGCAACCCCGCGTCTCGCGGGCAGAGCGAGGCGTGGGCGCAGGCGATGCGCGGGGCCTTGCGCTACAGCAATGGTCCGAACGGCGAGATCCTGCTCGCCGGCGGCGGCCACTGGATGGTCGGCGATCTCGTGCGCCGGGGTAGCAGTGAGGGCGGAGCGATCGCGGGGCGCTACGCGGTCGAGGGCGGTCGTACTGCCGCCCAGCGTAACGGTGCCAAGCCTGCCGAGCTCATCCTCACGCGCAATGCTTATTATCTGTGGGACGGTTGCAACCACACCGAGGGGCTCGCCATTCCATTCGAGCGGCAGTTGTTCCTGCACGGTAGCGGGGTCACCACGCTCGCCAATTGCACGGCGGGCAGCGAGGATGCCCGCTTCAAGAACATCGTCCTTGCCGAGCCGCGGATCGGCCGCATCCCCGGTGGTCTTATCCTGTCATCCCAGTCAGGTGCGATCCGTCTGCGCTGCGCCGGCGTTGCACCGCCGGGTACGGGCGGCGTAACCACCAGCTTGGTGCCAGGCATGCGCTTCACCCTGCTCGGCGAGGGCGGCGGCACGCTAGCCATCCTGCCGGGGAGTCGCTTCCGGCTGACCCAGCCGTGCGGCGTCACCGAAGGGCGCTGGCGGGCAGCTCCCCGTGAGCTGGACGGTGCTGTTCGCTTCGCTCCGGAGAGGCCGGCCGAGGCCTGCGAGGGCGATCCGGAGGCGCGTCCGTTGCAGCGCATATTCCTCGGCAATGTCGATGTCGCAATTGGACCCAACCGGGATATCGCCTTGTTCGCTGGGCGTTTTGGCGCGGTACGCGCCCGGCTGGAGCGCTGAGGCAAAGACTGGGCCGCAAGCCGACTGTCCGATGTTAGCGGCGTGAGCGCACAAGGCTGCCATT
>CAKZIN010000038.1 GCA_936933955.1 uncultured Sphingopyxis sp.
GGGCGCGCGCAGCGACGCGCCCTCCCCCGCCAGCGCCTCAAGCCGCAGCAACAGGCGCGATGCGACCGTCGGCGCCGTGCCGTCGCGCCGCGCGCGGGTGACGATCACCTCACTCGCGCCGAGTGCAGAGGCGAAATCATGCGCAGCCAGCCCCGCTTGCCGGTCGGTTCCGGGCAGCCCCAGCGTCCGCCGCACGAGCGGCGCCAGCCACGGGTCGGGCTGGTGCGCGGCGGGCCATTGCCCCTCGTTGAGCCCGCCCAAGATGGTCACGTCGGAACGCTGCAGCCGCGCTTCGAGGAGGCCGCGGATCGACAGCCGCGGGTGCCCGCCATAGGGCAGCCGCACGCTCACCGTATCGAGCAGCACTCGCAGCAGATCGCCCAGCTCCGCAACGCGCACCGGGCGGCTGACCGCCCTGCCCTCCGCCAGCAGCGCATCGAGCGTGTCGCCCAGCGCGCGGCCGTCGGCCTGGGCAAAGGCGCCCTCCCCCGCGAGCGCGAGCAGCGCAGTGCGCAGCGCCTCCAGCGCATCGCACAGCGTCAGCCGCTCGTGCGCCGCAAGCGCGCGGTCGAGCTCGGCGAGCGGTGCGGACAGTTCCGGCCACCCCTCCCGCAGCGCGCTACGCACCGCGCCGCTGTCGTCGGTGGCGATCCAGTGGCTGAGCCCGCCAAGCCCCTGCGCCGGACGCGGACCCCTGAGCGCGAGGTCGAGCGCGCGCACCTTGTCGAGCCACGCCAGCCGCTCGTCACCGCTGCGCACCAGCGGATGGGTGAGCAGCGCGATAAGCTCCACCGGCGCGAAATCGCTCGCCGCGGCGCGCGCGATGGCGAGCATCAATTCGCCCGCAGGCAGGCTCGACAGGCTCGCGCCCGCGCTGTCCTCCGCCGCGATCCCCCACCGCTGGAGGTGCTGCGCCACCCGCGCGGCGAGCCCGCGATCGGGGGTCACCAGCGACGCGGTGCGGCCGGGCGTCTCCAGCGCCTCGCGCAGGATCAGCGCGATCGTCTGCGCCTCCTCCGCGGCGGTGTCGGCGGTGAGCGTGACGATGCCGTTGGCGTCGATTGCCCGACGCGGAAGTTCCGCCCACTGCGCGGTCCGCTCGGGCAGCGCGAGGAGGTGATGCGTCAGCGCGACGCGGCTTGGCGGGCCGGGGGAGGCGGCGACGCCATCCCAAGGCTGCAGTTCGCCGCGATGCACCTCCATGCGTTCGAGCAGCAGCTTCAGATGATATTGCGGATGGATCTCGCGCGGGCGCGCCCCCGGCTGCTCCCCTGCCGCGACCGCCGCCGCCAGCGCCTTGGGATCGCTGCCAAGCGCGTCCCAATCGTCCTCGCTCAACGCCTGGTCGAGGTGAGGCAGGACCACGAGCCCGCGCGGAGCATCCGCCACCACGCGCTGCAACCGCGCGATCGCGGGGGCCGAGGTGGTGATGCCCGCCGCGACGACGAAGTCATGGTCAAGCCCGTGCGTCCGCCACCGCTTCGCGGTGCGATCGAGCGCCAGGTTGGTGCGCTGCGCCCGGTCGACCAGCCCCTCCGCGCGCAGCCAGTCGCGCCACACTCCTGCGAGCGAGAGGAACTGCCCAAGGCTTTCGTTCCAATGCCGCGACAGCCGGTCGTCGAGCTCCGCGGGGTCGAGCTGCGCCAGCGCCGCCTCCTCCACCGCGCATTGGTCGATGGCGCGGGTGAAGGCCTCGGCAAGCCGCATCAGGTCTGCCGCCGACAGGTGCGGACGCCGCGCGGCGAGCAGGTCCATCACCACCATCCGCCGCCGCCACGGGTCGACCGCCGGCGGCAGCGGCTCCTCCACCTCCGCATCGAGCGATAGCCGGTCGAACGCCGCGCCTGCGCGGGCGTCGAGGTCGCCGTCGCCGATCGCCAGCAGCCGCGGCAGCAGCAGCGCCTCCCCGCTCGCGCGGACGAAGGCATCGCGCACCGCCTCCACCGCGCGGGCGTTGGGGAGGAGAATCAGCCCACGCGCAAGGCCGAGCTCCGCATCGCGAAACCGCCGCAGCACCCCGTCGGCGAGCGCGTCGGCGAACGGCTGGTGCACCGCGATCGTGTAGACCGATGGCGCCCCCGCCCGATTAGCCATGCGCCAGCGCCGCCTCGACGATCGGGATCGACGCGGGGCTTCCGACGTCGAACCATTCGCCATCGTGGGCGAGGCCGTAGAGCCGCCCCGCCGCCGCCGCTCGATCCCACAGGATGTTGGTCGAAAACGGCCCCTCCGGCGCGCCTTCGCACAGTCGCGGGGAGATCAGCTGCACTCCGGTGTAGACGAACGGCGCGATGCGACCCGGCTTGCGGCGGGACAGGTGCCCGTCGCTGGCGAGGTGAAAGTCGCCCTGACCGCGATGCCCGTTGGCGCGCGCGTGGGGCACCACCAGCAGCAGCGCGTCCATCGTCGCCGCGTCCCAGCGCGCGGCGAGCCGCTGCACCGCGTTCACCGGGCCGTCGGTCCAGATATTGTCGCTGTTGACGGTGAGGACGGGGTCGCCCTCCAGCAGCGGCAGCGCCTTGACGAGGCCCCCGCCGGTTTCGAGCAGCTGTGCGCGCTCATCCGATATGTCGATCGCAAACCCGCGCTCGCGCCGCGCGGTGGCGAGGTGCGCTTCGAGCGCGTCGGCGAGGTAGTGGGCGTTGACGACGACGTGGCGCAGCCCCGCATCCTCGATCCGGTCGAAGGCGTGGTCGATCAGCGCCTTGCCCGCGACGCGCACCAGCGGCTTGGGTCGCGTCGCGGTGAGCGGGCGCATGCGTTTGCCCAGCCCCGCGGCCAGCACGAAGGCGCTCTCGATCGCGGTCATGCGTAGGCGTGCCACGCTTCGGCGCGGGCGTGCGCAGGGACGTGGGCGTCGAACCACGCCTTGAGGGGCCCAAGCGACGGGTGCGCGAGGTCGCGCTCTACCAGGCCCCACATGCGCGGCTGAAAGCGGCGGTAGCCCTCTTTGCCGTCGCGCTTCCACAGGCGGCAGAACACGCCGAGGATGCGCACGTTACGCTGCGCGGCGAGCGCCCAATAGGCGCGCTCGAACGCCTCCCCCGCGCCGGTCGCGGTCATGTAGCGTTGCAGGCTCGTCTGCTCGACCGCAGGGCTGACATCGCGCCGCGCGTCCTGCAGCAGCGAGACGAGGTCGTAGGCGGGATGGCCGCACATCGCGTCCTGAAAATCGAGCAGGCCGAAACGCGCAGCGCCGGTGCGCCCGTCGAGCAGCATGATGTTCTCGGCATGAAAGTCGCGCAGCTCGGTGACCCGCGCGATGCCGTCATTCTCCACCGGCGCCAACACCGCCTCCCACGCCGCGCGGTAACCGCTGCGGTCGAGATCGAGGCCGACCGCGGGGGCATACCATTCGGGGAACAGCTCCACCTCCTCGAGCCAATGGTCGAGGTTGTGCGCCTTCACCCCCGGCGCAGCTGCGGCGCGGTGGAGCTGGACCAGCAGGTCGGTGAGATCGGCGTACAGCGCGCCTTCGCGCTCCGGCGCGACGTCGAGCGCCTCGCGCAGACGGTCGTCGCCGAAATCCTCGAGCAGCAGCAGTCCGTGGTCGAGATCACGCGCGAGAATCTGCGGTGCCGACAGGCCGACGCCGTGCAGATATTCCGCGATGGCGACGAACGGGCGCGGGTCTTCATGCGGCGGGGGCGCGTCCATCAACACCGCGCGGCGATCCCCCTCCACCACCCGGAAGTAGCGGCGAAAGGATGCGTCCCCGGCGAGCGGCAGAATGTCGGCTCCACCCCATCCTGCAGCATCGAGAAACGCACGCGCCGCGCTGGGCGAGATCATCGGGGGAACGGCCATCGCGGCTCCCAAGCGGGGGGTAGCTGCGCTGTCAAGCGACGCCGCTCCCCCGCGCCCTCGATCTGGAGGCGGAGCATGTCCGCGGGCGCGTAACGCCCCCAATGTTCGGGCCATTCCACTAGCAGCGCCGCGTCGGAGCGCGCCTCGTCCAGCGCGAGCTCCAACGTCTCCTCTGCCCGGTCGAGGCGGTAGAGGTCGACGTGCCACACCGGCAGCCGCAGCGGCGGCGCGTCATAGGGCTGGACGATGGCAAAGCTCGGCGACGGCGCCTCCCCCTCCAGCCCAAGCGCCGCCAATATCGCGCGTGCCAGCGCCGTCTTGCCCGCGCCAAGCTCGCCGGAGAGGCCGATGACATCGCCGACACGCAATGCGCCCGCAATTTCCCGACCCAGCCGCGGCAGATCGGCGATGCCGTATTCGAACGCTGCCGTCATCGCGGCAGGGTGAGCGCAATCATCGCCCCTTCGTTCGCGACATGATGCGCCTCGAACTGACCGCGATGCGCTTCCACCAGCTGGCGCGCGAGCGCGACGCCGATCGCAAGGGTGCCCTCCGGCGCGACGCCCGGCCCGTTGTCCGACAGGACGAGCCGCGCGGCTTCGCCATCACCTTCGGCATGGACCAGCACCCGGCGCCCGCCCTCCGGCTGCCAGTCGCGGTCGCCGAAGCCTCTCAACGCCGCGGCCAGCAAATGGTCGAGCGCCTGCCCCAGGCGCACCACGTCGCCGTCGATCCGCCCGACGCTGGCGCGTATGTCGCGGGTGAAGCTCACGCCCAGTTTCGACGCCTGCGGCTCGGCGCGGCGGATCGCATCGCGCACCAGTTCCGCCAGCGCGATGGGCCTCGTCTCGAACGGCATGTGCCCTGCCTCGCTCTGCGCAAGGTCGAGCACGGTGCCGATCTGATGCCCCAGCGCGTCGGTCGATTCGATGATCGCGCGGACGTAGTTCTGCGCCGCTTCCGGCAGTTCCCCCGCGAACCCGCCCGCCAGCATCTCCGCATAGCCACCGATCGAGGTGAGCGGCGTGCGGAGTTCGTAGCTGACGCGGCTCAAGAAGTCCGACTTCACCTTGTCCGCCGCCTCCAGCGCCTCCGCCCGCTCGCGCAGCGCGGTTTCGATGCGGCGGCTGTCGGTGACGTCGATCAGCGTCAGCAGCGCATTGCCATCGGGCAGCGGGATGGCGGAGAAATCGAACTGGCGCTGATCGCTCAGCAACACTCGGCCCGAGCGGTGCTGCCGGTCGGCGGTCGCCCCCACCACCATCTGCCGCACCACCGCCGCCTGACGCGGGTCGGCGAGTTGCTGCCCCGCCCGCTCGAGCAGCGCATCGAGCCGGGGCGAGGCGGCGAGATATTCCTCGTTGAGGTTCCACAATCGGCGAAAGCGCTGGTTCCACAGGTGCAGCCGCCCGTCGGGCGCGAACACCGCGACCGCCTCGAACAGATTGTCGAAGGTCGCATTGCGCACGCGCACCAGCGTGTCGCGCGCGGAAGCGAGCCGCGTCTGTTCGGTGCGGTCTTCGAACAGGAGCAGGAGCCCGCCGTCCGCGCTGGGGTGCGCGACCGCGCGCAGGTGCGTACCGTCGCGCAGGTGCCAGCTTTCGTCCTGGGAGGTGCGCAGCGCGAACCAGCCGCGCCGCTCCGCCCGCCAGCTCGGAAAATCGCGAACTTCAGGCGCGCGCCCGGCATCGCGCATGCGGTCGAGCACGCGTTCGAACGCCGGCGCTGTCTGCGCCCAGGTTTCGTCGAGCAGGAACAGCCGGAGGAACGGGCGATTCCAGAAGATGAGGCTTCGGTCAGGCCCGAACTCCGCCACCGCCGAGGACAGCTGGTCGAGCATGCTCCGCCGCGCATCGACCGCGCGCGCGATCTCCGCCTGCGCTTCGTCGAGCGCGTGGCGGTCGATCGCGTAGCCCGCAACGCCGACCCCCGGCACCGCGACGTCGACCACCTCGTGCATGCGCCGGTCGCCGCCGATGGTCACGGGGACGTTGCGCTTGAGCGGCGCGCCCTGCCCCGCCGCCTGCAACGCCGCATCGCGAGCGGAGACGCCGCGCACGGGCTCCACCAGCTCGACCTGCCGCGCGACCGCGCTGTCCGCGTCGCGCGCCTCGCTCGCCTCGACATAGGCGCGGTTGACCAGCGCGAGCGCGCCGTCCTCCTGGCGGAACCACATCGGAAAGGGCGCCGCCTCGATCACCGCGGAGAGCGCGTCGAACGCCTCGATCGCGTCCTCACGTTCGCGGGTGAGCCGGTGTTCGCGCGCGGCCTGCTCGCTCGCATCGTTGACCCACAGCAGCGCAGATCCGCTCGCCCCCAGAGCCTCGGGAGCGGGCGCGCCGCTGATCCCGATCGCGCGGCGCCTGTCGCGCCCGGTCAGCGTCAGCCGGAACGCCTTGCCCGTGCGTTGCGCCTGCACCACCTGCTCGGCGAGCCGCGCGTAGCTTTTCTCATCGATCCCGCCGTCGCCCGCCGCGCCGAGCCCGTCGATCGTATCCGGCAGACGGTCGAGCCCGAACAGCGGCGCGACTCCGCCCGGCCCCTCGAGCCGACCATCGGCGCGCACGATCAGCGGTAAGGCGGGGGCGAGGTCGACCAGCGCCGCCAGCTGCTCCGCTCGCCGCGTGACGAAGCCCGCGCGGCGTTGCTGCGACAGCCCTCGCGCCATCGCCCAGCCTGCCGCGACCGTCCACAGCGCCAGCACCGCGCCCGCCACCAGCAGCGTCGTCGAATCGAGAAGGTTCATGGCGTTCAGGAACGAAGGATCGGGGGAATGGCGTCGGCGCGTCGCATCACCCGCGCCTGTTAGCGCGTCGCGCGCACGCGGGATAGGCCGCGCACTTGACCGGTGAGCGCAGCGCAGCCACCCCTCGGCCCATGCTCGCTCGCCTCGCCGCGCTGTTGACGGCGCTCACTCTCGCACTCACCGCCGCCGCTCCCCTCTCCGCGCAACCGGCGGAGGCGACCGCGGTCGATCAGGTCGGCGTCACCGAACGGGCGATCGTGCGCGTGGTCACCGTCGCGGTTATGGGCGGGGAGGTCGTCGGCTTCGGCCACGGCTCGGGCTTTGCCATCGCCCCCAACCGCATCGTCACCAACGCGCATGTGGTCGCCGATGCCGAGCAATATCCCGACAATGTGCTAATCGGCATCGTCCCCGCGGAGGGTAAGCGCAGCGTCGCCGGGCGGCTGATCGCCATCGACCGCGCGCGCGACCTTGCGCTCATCGCCATCGACGGCGCGCGGCTGCCGACGGTCGGCATCTATAGCGGAGCGGTGGCGCAGCGCAGCCCGGTCTACGCGCTCGGCTATCCGGGCAACGTCGACCTCGCAACGGCGCGCGACATGGCGGGCTATATCCAGCCCCGCGCCCCGGTCGCGACCGACGGCATCGTCGCCTCCAAGGACAACATCAACGGCATCGACGCGATCGTCCACGACGCAAACATCGCGCGCGGCAATTCGGGCGGCCCGCTGATCGACGCGTGCGGGCGGGTGATCGGGGTCAACAGCTTCGTCAGCCGCGCCGACGAGGGCGATTCGCCATTCTCCTTCGCCATTTCGACGCGTGAACTGGCGCGGTTCCTGCGCGGCGCGGGGCAGAGCTTCGAGGCGAGCGCCGAGCGCTGCCTCACCCCGGCGGAGCGACAGGCTGCCGCAGAAAGCACCGCCGCCACCACCCGCGCCGCC
>CAKZIN010000039.1 GCA_936933955.1 uncultured Sphingopyxis sp.
ACACTTAGCACTCATCGTTTACGGCGTGGACTACCAGGGTATCTAATCCTGTTTGCTCCCCACGCTTTCGCACCTCAGCGTCAGTACTTGTCCAGCGAGTCGCCTTCGCCACTGGTGTTCTTCCGAATATCTACGAATTTCACCTCTACACTCGGAATTCCACTCGCCTCTCCAAGACTCAAGTTATCCAGTTTCAAAGGCAATTCCGGAGTTGAGCTCCGGGCTTTCACCTCTGACTTGAAAAACCGCCTACGCGCGCTTTACGCCCAGTAATTCCGAACAACGCTAGCCCCCTCCGTATTACCGCGGCTGCTGGCACGGAGTTAGCCGGGGCTTATTCTCCCGGTACTGTCATTATCATCCCGGGTAAAAGAGCTTTACAATCCTAAGACCTTCATCACTCACGCGGCATTGCTGGATCAGGCTTTCGCCCATTGTCCAATATTCCCCACTGCTGCCTCCCGTAGGAGTCTGGGCCGTGTCTCAGTCCCAGTGTGGCTGATCATCCTCTCAGACCAGCTAAGGATCGTCGCCTTGGTGAGCCTTTACCTCACCAACTAGCTAATCCTACGCGGGCTCATCCTTGGGCGATAAATCTTTGGACTTACGTCATCATCCGGTATTAGCACACCTTTCGGTGAGTTATTCCGGACCCAAGGGCAGATTCCCACGCGTTACGCACCCGTGCGCCACTAGACCCGAAGGTCTCGTTCGACTTGCATGTGTTAGGCATGCCGCCAGCGTTCGTTCTGAGCCAGGATCAAACTCTCAAGTTTGATGTCCGAACCGATGCGAGGGGAATACCTCGTACCGGCCCGCTCATTTCAAGGAGCCTGACCTGCACATTTCACGAAACGACCCCGAAGGATCGCTTCGCACGTTATGGAAACGTGTAAGACATGCGAGTCAGGCTTAGCTTTTACCGATCCACCAGCACCTTGAAGTTGCTGGTAACCGGAGCCGCCGCCCACATGTCCCTTCATACGGTATCACGATGTCAAAGAGCGCCACTCAAAAAGAGCGGCGGACAACCTTCCTTCCCCTGTATCTCTACCGGGGCTTCGGCTATCCGTCGATTTTGGCGACCGGGCGGTGCCGCTGGGCGGCGTCGCTCGGTGAGAGGGCATATATGGGTGAGGTTCCGGGGGGTCAACAGCTTTTTTCGCGGTTTTGTAATTTTCCCCTTTCCTACTCCCCCTCGCTGGCTCTCCGAACCGCAGTTTTGTGCAGATTTCCGCAAGGTTCGTCGGCTAAGGCACGGCCAAGATGAAAGCGGACCACCCCTATCCATCAAGCCTACCGGGCGAGCCCGTCGGCAACGATCCGAACGCCGCCGCGCAAGAATCGGGCGAATCCCTCCCCGAATCTGCGCCTGACCTCCTCGCAGATTCGACAAAAGGTGAGGGCGTCGGGCTGTCCGACAAGATTCGAGCCGCGGTCGTGTGGCGCTCGGGGAGCCAGATCCTCGCGCAGCTGATCAGCTGGACGACCACGCTGGTAGTGGTGCGGCTGCTGGTGCCGGCCGACTACGGGCTGTTCGCCATGACGCAGGTGGTGATGGGCCTGCTCGCATTCCTCAATGGCTACGGCTTCGCGAGCGCGCTCGTTGCAGAGAAGGAGGTCACTCCGTTTCGCATCCGTCAGGCGTTCGGGTTGCTGATCCTGATGAACCTGGCGGTCGCGATGGCGCAGCTCGCGCTCGCGCCGGTAGCGGCGAGTTACTACGGGCAGCCCGTCATCGCCGATATGCTGCGGATCCAGGCGCTGATGACGCTCTCCACACCCTTCATAGCGGTGCCCGAGGCGCTGATGGGGCGGCAGCTCGACTTTCGGCGGCAGGCGCTCGTCAATCTGGCCGCGGCGAGCGTGGCGGCACTTCTGTCGGTGATCATGGCCTGGCGCGGCTATGGCGTATGGACGCTGGTGATCGCGCCGATTGCGGGGTTCTGGCTGCGTGCGATCGGACTCGCGTTGGCGACACGCTGGCTGGTGTGGCCGAGCTTCAACCTCAAGGGCACCGGCGGGATCGCGGCCTATGGCTCGACCATCCTCCTCATCCAGCTGTGCTGGCTGGTGCAGACGCAGAGCGACATCTTCTTCGCCGGGCGCCGCTACCCGCCGCATGAGATCGGGCTCTATTCCGAGGCGCTGTTCCTGGCGATGATCTTCAGCGCCAAGTTCGTGCCCCCGCTCAACGAGGTCGCGTTCCCCGCCTATGCGAGGCTGCGCGATGACGCCGAGGAAATGCGCCGCGCGTTCGTCAAGGCAGCGCGGCTGATCCTCGCCATCGGGCTGCCGATCTACCTCGGCATCGCGGCGAGCGCGGAGCCGCTGATCGCGACGCTGTTCGGGGAGAAGTGGGGCGGGATCGTGCCGCTGATCGTGCCGATCGCGCTCGGCCTCCCCTTCCTCACGTTGCAGATCCTGTTCGGTCCGGCGCTCAACGCCATGGGGCGCCAGCTGGTGACGTTGAAGCTGAGCGCGTTCGGGGCGGCGCTGTTCGCGCTGATGTTCTTCTTCGCTTCGCACGTGAGCATGATGCGGATGGCGCAGGTCTGGCTGGTGGGGTCGCCACTTTACCTGGTGATGACGGTGCTGATGGCGCGCCCGCATCTCGGCGTGCGAATCGCGGACCTTGCGAGCGCGCTATGGCGCCCTGCGCTGGCGAGCGCGGTGATGGCGGTGACGGTGTGGCTCGCCGACGTCGAGCTTATCGCGCCGCTCGGCTGGGCGGCGCCGCTGCGGCTGGTGGTGCTGGTGGGGATCGGAGCCGTCACCTACGCCGCGCTGATGTGGCTTGTCGCTCGCGAGTTGGTGGAGGAGGCCGCGTCGCAGCTGCGCCTCAGCCGCGGGTCGGTGCGGGCGGGCTGAAAACAGCGCGGCTTGCCTCGGACGGCCAGGGGCCCCACATCGCGCGCATGCTCGACATAGTCGTCAACGGCACGCCCCAGCGAATCGCGCGCGCGAGCAGCATCGCCGATCTGGTGCGCTCGCTCGACCTCGACCCCGCGCGGGTGGCTGTGGAGCGCAACCGGGTCATCGTGCCCCGCTCGACCCTGGCGGAAGCGGCATTGGCGGACGGGGATCGCATCGAAATCGTGGAGTTCGTGGGTGGTGGCTGATTCGACCGTGGTTGGCGCTGGAGACGAGGGCTGGGAAGTAGCGGGACGTCGCTTTACCTCCCGCCTGATCGTCGGCACCGGCAAGTACAAGGACTTCGCGCAGAACGCCGCCGCGCTGGAGGCGTCGGGGGCGGAGATCGTCACCGTCGCGGTGCGGCGCGTGAACCTCACCGACCGCAACGCGCCGCGGCTGACCGATTTCATCGACCCCGCGAAGGTCACCTACCTCCCCAATACCGCCGGCTGCTTCAACGCCGACGAAGCTGTTCGCACGCTGCGTCTGGCGCGTGAGGCCGGGGGCTGGGACCTCGTCAAGCTCGAGGTGCTGGGGGAGGCGAAGACGCTCTATCCCGACATGCGTGAGACGCTGGCGGCGACCGAAACGCTCGCGCGCGAAGGTTTCCTGCCGATGGTCTACTGCGTCGACGACCCGATCGCGGCGCGCCAGCTCGAGGATGCGGGTGCGGTGGCGGTGATGCCGCTGGGGGCGCCGATCGGGTCTGGGCTCGGCATACAAAACCGGGTCACCATCCGCCTGATCGTCGAGGGCGCGCGGGTTCCGGTGCTGGTCGATGCGGGCGTCGGCACGGCGAGCGATGCGGCGGTGGCGATGGAACTCGGCTGCGACGGCGTGCTGATGAACACCGCCATCGCCGAGGCCAGGGACCCGGTGATGATGGCCTCCGCCATGAAGGCTGCGGTGGAAGCAGGCCGCCTCGCCTACCGTGCGGGGCGCATGCAGACGCGCAAATATGCCGATCCCAGTTCGCCACTGGCGGGGCTGATCTAGCTCACTCGCGAAAGCGAGCGCGGCACTACCGCTGACGCTCTGCCTCACGCGCCTGTGCGCGGCGCAGCTCGTCTTCGATCTTGCGCTGTACCGCGCGAGCTTGCTCCTCGGCACGGCGTGCGGCGTCGTCGCCGTTGATACGCACGCCATCTCCGTCGACGCGCACCCCCACTCCGCCGATCTCGGTATCGATGCCCACCCCGCCCGGACCGACGTCGATGTCCGGCATCGGCACATCAGGGATGCGCACGTCGTCGAAGATTTCGGGCAGGCGGATCGTCTCGGGCTCAGGCGGAGGCGCGGGGCGACGCGGCGCTGCACCGGGGACGGCGGCCACCATGAAGTCGCGCCAAATTCGTGCGGGCACGCCGCCGCCGGTGAGGCCGCGCACCGGCTGATTGTCGTCGCGCCCCACCCAAACTCCGACGACGAGGTTCTCCACCCACCCCACGAACAGCGCATCGCGGCCGTTCTGGGTGGTGCCGGTCTTGCCGTAGGCAGGGATGGCGAGCCGCGCGGCGCGCCCGGTGCCATCGGTGATCGCCGCGAGCAGCAGCTCGACCAGATCGCGGCGGGCCTGCCCCGCGAGCGGGCTCTGCCCGTCGAACAGTCGTCCGACGAAGTTGGTCTCCGGCCGCCGCAGCGCGTGCGCCTCGACCGGCGCATAGTTGCCCGCGACACCGGCAAAGGCGCTGGTGAGGTCGATCAGCGTGGTGCTGCCGCTACCGAGCGCGGCGCTGGCGTTGCGCGGGATGGCGCCGTCGATGCCGAGTTCGCGCGCAGCACCCTCCACCGCATCATGGCCGAGCTGCTGGTAGAGGCGCACCGCGACGACATTGCTCGACCGCGCAAAGGCCTCGCGCAGGCTGATCCGCCCGCCATAGCGATCGCCGTAGTTGGCGGGGCGATAGTCGCCCTCGCGGATCGGGCGATCGTCGACCATGTCGTCGGGGCGCATCCCCGACTTGAGCGCGGCATAATAGACCGCGAGCTTGAATACCGAACCCGGCTGGCGGCGAGCCTGGGTGGCACGGTTGAAGCTCGAGCGCGCATAGTCGCGCCCGCCGATCATCGCCACCACCTCCCCGTTGGGCCGCATCGCGACCAGCGCGACCTGCGTGCCGGCGGGCGCCTGCGCGGTCACACGGCGCGCGATGTCCTGGAGCCGCGCGTCGAGCGTGGTCGTCACCCGCACCTCACGGTAGCTCGGGTCGACCGAAGCCCGCGCCTCACGCTGCGCCCAATCGGCGAAGTAGGTGCCCGTCGGCAACGAGGTCCGCGCGCGCACGTCGAGCGAGGCGAGCGGCACCCGCCGCGCCTCCGCTGGCGTAAGGAAGCCCGCATCCGCCATCGCGCCGATGACTAGCCGCTGCCGCGCCTGCGCCCGGGCGAGGTTGCGCGTCGGGGCGAGCCGGCTCGGCGCCTTGACCAGCCCCGCCAGCATCGTCGCCTGGCTCAGCGTCAGGCGTTCGGGCTGGCGGTAGAAATAGTGCAGCGATGCGGCGCGCAGCCCATACACATTGTCGCCGAAATAGGCGTTGGAGAGGTAGCGCGACAGGATCTGATCCTTGGTCAGCCACGCCTCCATCCACCAGGCGATGAGCAGTTCGCGCGCCTTGCGGCCGATCGTCTGGTCGGCGTTGAGGAAGGTGATCTTGGCGAGCTGCTGCGTGATCGTGCTGCCGCCGTGGTTGGTGCCGTTAGTGATGTTGCTCCACGCCGCGCGAGCGATCCCGCGCGGATCGACGCCCCAATGGCTGTAGAAACGTCGATCCTCGATCGCGAGAAAGGCTTCGCGCACGTGCCGCGGCAGCTTGGTCGCATCGACCGGCGCGGCGACCTCCGCCCCCGTTCGAGCGATCGGCCGCCCCTCGCGCGAGAGGAGCACCATTCGCGGCGGCGCGATCGGCTCCAGCGACTTGGAAAGCGGCGCGGTGAAGGCGAGCCAGCCGATCGCGAGCATCACCAGCGCCAGCGCCGCCCACAGCCCACGCCGGATCCACGGCCAGCGCCGCCGCCAGGGCGAAACGGCGGGAGCAGTCTCGCCTGGAAGATCGGCAGCGGGCGGCAAATCCTTGTCAGAGGGAGGCTGGGCGAACGGCTCATGCGCGCTGCCCGGGTCCGCATCGCCGCGACGGCCGCGCCCCCAACGCCAACGTCGCCGCTCGCCCGGGGGTGCGGCTTCGTCGTCGAGCCGACGGCTGATCGCGTCGATGCGGTCGGTGAAGCGCGAGCGCGGCTCGCCTTCGCTGGAGCTGTTGCTCGCCCCACCTCCCCACGGCGAACGCGAAGCGCTGCGCGCATCCGCGCCCCACACCGAGGCAGTTTCGCCGCCGTCTGGGGTTGGGGGCGACTGCGGGGGCGTGCGGGACACCCCGCCATAGCCCGACGGCAGGTCGAAAGGATCGTCGGCGCTCACGTCGGGGAGTGTCTTAGTTCAGCGACACGGTGCGCGCAAGCGACGGCACCGACGCCATTGCCGCCGAAGCCGCTTGCGCTTCGAACGGTCAGTAGATGCCCGTCTCTACCGGCTTGCCCTCCGGCACCGGCGGGCGCGGGGGTGGAGCAGCAGGGGGTGGGGCGGGGGGCGCGCGTTCGCGGCGACCGGTCTGTTCGTCGATCCACTTCTGATCGAGCCGCGGGCCGTCGCCCTCCTCCTGCGTCGCCCCACCGCCGCTGTTGTCGGGCTCGATCACGGGCGCATTATAGTCGGGCTCGGGAAAACCGCTCGGCGGAGCGCCGAAGCCTTCGTCGGGAACGGGCGCGCCCATATAGGCTTCGTCGTCGCTTTCGAGCTGCCACTGCGGCAGCTCTACCTCGGTCTTGAAAGGCGTCACCGGGCGCTCGGCAACCGCGGTGCGCATGAAGTCGGCGAAGGCGCGCGCCGGCGCAGTGCCGCCCTGCAGCCCGCTCACCGCCCGCGCATCGTCGCGGCCCATCCACACGCCGGTGGTGAGCCCGCTCGAAAAGCCAAGGAACCAGCCATCCTTGTTGCTGCTGGTCGTGCCGGTCTTGCCCGCCACCGGGCGACCGATCTGCGCCGCGCGTCCGGTGCCGGTGTTGACCGCGGTCTGGAGGAGGTCGGTGATCCCGGCCGCGACCCAGGTATCGACCAATTCCGCCGGCACCGGCGCGCGCCGTTCGTAGAGGATCTGCCCCGCCGCCGTCGCCACCCGCGTGATGCCGTAGGGCTGCACCGCACGTCCCTCCGCCGACACCGCTGCGAACGCCGCGGTCATGTCGATCACCCGCACCTCGCTCGTCCCGAGCACCATCGAGGGGTGGGGGTTGATGGGCGAGGTGATGCCGAACCGCCGCGCCATCGACGCCACCGCGCTGGTGCCGACCTCCTGCCCCAGCTTCGCGGCGACGGTGTTGACCGAATAGGCAAAGGCGGTGCGCAGGTCGATCGCGCCGCTGTAGCGGCCCGAGCTGTTTCGCGGCCGCCAGCCGTTGATCGTCACCGGCTCGTCCACCACCCGGTCGCCGACCTGATGCCCCGCCTCCAGCGCGGCCATGTAGACGAACAGCTTCCACGCCGAGCCCGGCTGTCGCTGCGCCACCGTCGCGCGGTTGTAGTTGGAGGTGACGTAATCGCGCCCGCCGACCATCGCGCGCACCGCGCCGTCGTTCTCCATACTGACCAGCGCGCCCTGTGCCCCGCTGGGGGTATTGGACTGAATCGCCGCCGTCGCCGCGCGTTGCAGCCCGAGGTCGAGCGTCGTGTAAACGTCGATCGCCTCGCTGGTGGGATCGATCAACGTGTCGAGCTGCAGCAGTGCCCAGTCGGTAAAGTAGCGCGCGCTGTTCTGGTTGGGCTCGGCGGTCAGGCGCACGTCCGCGGGGCTTGCCGCGCGACGCTGCGCCGGGCTGATCACGCCTGCATCGAGCATGGTGTCGAGGACCACGCCCGCGCGACCGATCGCCGCCTGCGCGTCGGCGGTCGGCGAATAGCTCGACGGCGCCTTCACCAGCCCCGCGATCACCGCCGCTTCATTGAGGTCGAGGCTGGTCGCGCTGTGCCCGAAGAAGCGCCGGCTGGCCGCGTCGATGCCGTAGCTGCCGCCGCCGAAATACACCTTGTTGAGATAGAGCTCGAGGATCTGGTCCTTGGAGAATTTGGTCTCCAGCGCCAGCGCCAGAATCGCCTCGCGCACCTTGCGCGTCAGGCTGTAATTGTTGGTGAGAAAGATGTTGCGGGCGAGCTGCTGGGTGATCGTGGACGCGCCCTGCCAGCGCCGATCGGTGCCGCGATTGTCGAACGCGACCTTCACCGAACGCGCCATGCCGACGGGATCGAGCCCGATGTGGCTGCGAAAGCGACGGTCCTCCACCGCCACCATCGCATCGCGCATCACCCGCGGCGTTTCGCGCAGGGCAAGCCAGCGACCATAGGTCGGACCCATCGACACGATGATCGTGCCGTTGGCGTCGTGAAAGCGGATGGTCTGCCCCGTCGTGGTGCGCTTCAGCGCCTCGAACGAGGGGAGGTTCTGCCGCGCGATGCCCACCGCGATGCCGACGCCCAGCAAGCCTAGCAGCGTAAGCGCGAACAGCGTCCAGAAGATGCGCCGAAACCATGTGCGACCGCGCCCGGGGGGCGGCTTTCGTGCGGGGGCGCTGGACCGGCGGCGGATGTCGGACGACCGGGCGGTGGCCATGCGGGGGGCGATCTCAGCCCTGCTCGTCGGCGAAGTCGAGCGCGGCGCTGTTCATGCAGAACCGCATGCCGGTCGGCGCCGGGCCATCGGGGAACAGGTGGCCCAGATGCCCGTCGCAGCGCGCGCAGCGGACTTCGTCGCGGACCATGCCGTGGCTGGTGTCGCGCACGATGGTCACCGCATCGGGATCGATCGCCTGATAGAAGCTCGGCCAGCCCGAGCCGCTGTCATATTTGGTGGCGCTGTCGAACAAGGGCGCGCCGCACCCACCGCAGACATAGGTGCCGTCCGCCTTGTGCGCGTTGAAGCGCCCGGTGAAGGCACGTTCGGTGCCGTGTTGGCGCAGCACGTGATAGGCCTCTGGCGACAGTTTCTCGCGCCAGTCGGCGTCGCTCAACTGCGCGGGATCGGTGGCGGGCGGGGGGGCTTCGTCCATGGTGCGGCACCGTGGCGCGGACGCACGCGAAACTCAAGCGGTGCAGCACCGGGCCGTGTGAGCGGGCACCGCATCTTCTCTCTACGGAGAAGGCGTGCCATGCGCCGCAGCGCGATGGCCAAGCTCTATTTCTACTATGCCTCGATGAACGCGGGGAAGTCGACCAACCTCCTCCAGGCGGCGTTCAACTATGCCGAGCGCGGTATGCGCACCATGTTGTGGACCGCGGGCGTGGACACCCGCGCGGGCGAGGGGCGTATCGCCAGCCGCATCGGGCTCGAGGCGAACGCGCACAGCTTTGCGCCTTCGACCGATCTCCACGCCGCGGTCGAGGCGGATCGCGCGGGCCTCGCCTGCGTGCTGGTGGACGAGGCGCAGTTCCTCACCCGCGACCAGGTGTGCGAGTTGGCGCGCGTCGCGGACGAGCTGTCGATCCCCGTGCTCTGTTACGGGCTGCGCACCGATTTTCAGGGCGAGCTGTTCGAGGGGTCGGCAGCGCTGCTCGGGCTTGCCGACGCCCTCATCGAACTGAAGGCGGTGTGCGAGTGCGGCCGCAAGGCGACGATGAACCTGCGCGTCGATGCGAGCGGTCGCGCGGTAGGGGAGGGCGCGCAGACCGACATCGGCGGCAACGACCGCTACATCGCGCTCTGCCGGCGCCACTTCATGGAGCGATTGCGCGATGCATCTTGAGCAATTGACCGCGCCGATGGCTGAAGGCGACCTGCGGCTCGAAACCTTCGCCCCCGCTTGGCGCGAGGGCCTGCGCGCCGCCTGTGCCGCGGACCGCGAGATCTGGGCGATCTACCCGTCCGATTGGGCAGGCGATTTCGACGCCTGCTTCGACGCCGTGCTGGCGAGCGACCTGCGCTGGCCGTTCGTGCTGCTGCTCGACGGCGAGGTGGTCGGTATGTCGGGTTATCTCAACTATTCCGCGCTGCGCCAGACGGTGGAGGTTGGCGGCACGTACATCATTCCCTCACTGCGAGGGAGGTCGTTCAACCGCCGCGTCAAGAATCTGCTGCTCAACCGCGCATTCGACTGCGGCATCCGTCGCGTCGAGTTCCGCATCGACGAGCGTAACCAGCGCAGCCAGGCGGCGGTGGTCAAGCTCGGCGCGACAAAGGAAGGCGTGCTGCGCGCCGAGCGGGTGACGTGGACGGGCGACGTGCGCGACACGGGGCTGTTCTCGATCCTCGCGGAGGAATGGCGCAGATGACTGCGCTCAACGGCTGGCTGGTGATCGACAAGCCGGTCGGGATCGGATCGACGCAGGTAGTTGGCGCGGTCAAGCGGGCGTTGCGCGAAGGCGGCTATGCCAAGGTCAAGGTCGGCCACGGCGGCACGCTCGACCCGCTGGCGAGCGGCGTGCTGCCGATCGCGCTGGGCGAAGCGACGAAGCTCGCAGGGCGGATGCTGGATGCGCGCAAGGCCTATGATTTCGAGGTCACCTTCGGGACCGAAACCGCCGGCCTCGATGCCGAGGGAGAGGTGGTGTCTGAGAGCGACGTGCGCCCGACGATGGCGGAGGTCGAGGCAGTGTTGCCGTGCTTTACCGGTCTGATCGAGCAGGTGCCGCCCGCCTATTCGGCGCTCAAAGTCGACGGCCAGCGCGCCTACGACCTCGCCCGGCGGGGGGAGGCGGTGGAGCTGGCGGCGCGGTCGGTCGAGGTGTTTTCGCTCGCGATCCTCCCCGGCACGGGGAGGGGGACCAGCGAAGCTGGGGGAGGGGCGATCGGACTCTCGACCCGCGCTGTCGGCTCCTTTCAGGGGCCTCAACCCATCCACCATCCTGCGGATGTTCCCCCTTCCCAGCGGGCTGGGGAGGAAATTGCGCACCTCACCCTCTCCGCCACCGTCTCGAAAGGCACCTACATCCGCAGCCTCGCGCGCGACATCGCCTACGCGCTCGGCACCGTCGGCCACGTCACCATGTTGCGGCGCACACAGGCGGGGCCGTTCGCGCTCAGCCAGGGGATTTCGCTGGACAAATTGGCCGACGTCGCTAAGGCGCGCAGCCTTGAAGAGGTAGTTTTGCCGCTGGAGGCGGGGCTGGACGGTATCCCGGCTCTCTCTCTCGCGCCCGACGAGGCAAGGCTTGTTCGCCAGGGGCGGACGCTCTCCGGGCAATCCGTGGACGACGGAGCTTATCTAGCGAAGGACGGCTCTGTGCCGGTCGCGCTGGTCGAGGTCCGTGCCGGCGCGCTGTCGGTGCTCCGCGGGTTTAATCTCTAAAGCGATACCGTGGGAAATGACATGTCGATTACCGCCGAACGCAAGTCCGAAGTGATCCGCGACAATGCGCGCGCCAGCAATGACACGGGTTCGCCCGAGGTCCAGGTTGCGATCCTCACCGATCGCATCAACACGCTGACCGACCATTTCAAGGCGCACCACAAGGACAACCACTCGCGCCGCGGTCTGCTGATGATGGTCAACAAGCGCCGTGCGCTGCTCGACTATCTCCGCAAGAAGGACGAGAGCCGCTACACGGCGCTGATCGCCAAGCTCGGCCTCCGCAAATAAGAGTTCACGTCGGCGCCCCTCGCGGGCGCCGATTTGCATGGCGCCACCTGCGCGCCTTGATCCGGCATCCGACCGCATCCGGCGGCGGGGCCAAGGGGCAACGATAAGGCCCCGAACCGCCGCGGGCCGGCTTGCCCGCAACCAGAAAGAGGCCCCGGCATCGCAATAGGGCGGCCGGGTGACATAATATGAGCATGTTCGACACCAAGACCGTCTCAATCGAATGGGGCGGCAAGACGCTGACGCTGGAAACGGGCCGCGTCGCCCGCCAGGCCGACGGCGCGGTGCTCGCCACCTATGGCGAGACGGTGGTGCTGTGCGCGGTGACCGCCGCGCGCTCGGTCAAGGAAGGGCAGGACTTCTTCCCGCTGACCGTCCACTATCAGGAAAAATTCTCCGCCGCGGGGCGTATCCCCGGCGGCTTTTTCAAGCGTGAGCGCGGCGCGACCGAAAAGGAAACGCTGACCAGCCGCCTGATCGACCGCCCGGTGCGTCCGCTGTTCCCGGAAGGTTTCTACAACGAAATCAACGTCATCGC
Source organism: uncultured Sphingopyxis sp. (assembly GCA_936933955.1). Taxonomy (GTDB): domain Bacteria; phylum Pseudomonadota; class Alphaproteobacteria; order Sphingomonadales; family Sphingomonadaceae; genus Sphingopyxis. The sequence continues at coordinate 12,074 of CAKZIN010000039.1, forward strand.
GCAGGTGATGAGCTATGACGGTGAGACCGAGCCCGACATCGTCGCGATGATCGCCGCGTCGGCCGCGCTGACCATCTCGGGCGTGCCGTTCATGGGCCCGATCGGCGCCGCGCGCGTCGGCTTCAAGGACGGTGAGTACCAGCTCAACCCGTCGCTGAGCGAAGTCGCCGAAGGTCGCCTCGACCTCGTCGTCGCCGCCACCGACAATGCGGTGATGATGGTCGAATCCGAAGCCAAGGAACTGACCGAAGACGAAATGCTCGGCGGCGTGATGTTCGCGCACAATGAGATCCGCAAGGTCATCGGCGCGATCATCGACCTCGCCGAACAGGCCGCGAAGGACCCGTGGGAGCTCGCCCCGGTCGCCGACAAAACCGCGGCGCTCGACGAGCTACGCGGCGTCATCGGCGACGACATCGCCGCGGCCTATCGCCTCACCAACAAGTCGGAGCGGCAGAACGCGATCAACGATGCCCGCACCAAGGCGCGCGAGCATTATTCTACGCTGCAGGCGGAGAATCCGAGCGAATATCTCGGCAAGCTCAAGCTGGTGAAGAAGCTCGAGAGCGACATCGTGCGCAAGGCGATCCTCAAGGACGGCCAGCGCATCGACGGGCGTTCGACGACACAGGTTCGCCCGATCGAGGCAATGGTCGGCTTCCTGCCGCGCACCCACGGTTCGTCGCTGTTCACCCGCGGCGAAACGCAGGCGATCTGCACCACCACGCTCGGCACCAAGGACGCCGAGCAGATGATCGACGGGCTCGACGGGCTCAGCTACTCGCGCTTCATGCTGCACTATAACTTCCCGCCCTATTCGGTCGGTGAAGTGGGCCGCTTCGGCGCGCCGGGCCGGCGTGAGGTCGGGCACGGCAAGCTCGCGTGGCGCGCGCTCAACCCCGTGCTGCCGACGCATGACGAGTTCCCCTACACCATCCGCGTCCTCTCCGACATCACCGAGTCGAACGGCTCGTCGTCGATGGCGACGGTGTGCGGCGGCTGCCTCAGCATGATGGACGCCGGCGTGCCGATCGCGCGCCCGGTGTCGGGCATCGCCATGGGCCTGATCCTCGAAGGCGAGGAGTTCACCGTGCTTTCCGACATCCTCGGCGATGAGGATCACCTCGGCGACATGGACTTCAAGGTGGCCGGCACCAGCGAGGGCATCACCTCGCTGCAGATGGACATCAAGGTCGCGGGCATCACCGAGGCGATCATGCGCCAGGCGCTCGACCAGGCGAAGGAAGGCCGCGCGCACATCCTCGGCGAGATGGCCAAGGCGCTGGGCGAGGCACGCACCGAACTGTCGGCGCACGCCCCGCGCATCGAAACGATGCAGATCGACAAGTCGAAGATCCGCGACGTGATCGGCACCGGCGGCAAGGTCATCCGCGAAATTGTCGCGCAGACCGGCGCCAAGGTCGACATCGACGACGAAGGCCTGATCAAGGTGTCGTCGAGCGATCTCAGCCAGATCGAAGCGGCGATGAACTGGATCAAGGGCATCGTCGAAGAGCCGGAGATCGGCAAGATCTACAACGGCAAGGTCGTCAACATCGTCGACTTCGGCGCGTTCGTGAACTTCATGGGCGGCAAGGACGGGCTCGTCCACGTCTCGGAAATGCGCAACGAGCGCGTCGAGAAGGTGGCCGACGTCGTCAGCGAAGGCCAGGAAGTGAAGGTTAAGGTGCTCGAGATCGATCCGCGCGGCAAGGTGCGGCTGTCGATGCGAGTGGTCGACCAGGAAACCGGCGAAGAACTGCCCGACACGCGCCCGCCGCGCGAACCGCGTGAAGGCGGCGACCGTGGCCCGCGCGGTGAAGGCCGCGGCGACCGTGGTGGTCACGACCGCGGCCCGCGCCGTCGTCCGGGCTCGGATCGTGGTGGCGAGCGTAGCGACCGCGGCGGCGACCGTGGCCCCCGCCGCGACCGCGACGATGATCGCGGTGGGGAGCGCGGTGGTGAGCGCGGCGAACGCCGCTCGCGCGAAGACCGCGACGGTGGCGAACCCACCGGCGGCGACGCGCTGCCGGGCTTCATCACCGGCGAATAACACGCCAGCTCAGGCTGAGATGACAAGGGCGGCGAGGCAACTCGCCGCCCTTTTCGCATCAGCGTGCGGCTACGCCGCATAGCTTTCGGCCGTTTCGAGGTCGACCGACACCAACCGGCTCACCCCGCGCTCGATCATGGTGACGCCGAACAGGCGGTGCATGCGGCTCATGGTCACCGCATTGTGGGTGACGATGAGGTAGCGGGTCGCCGTCTCCGCGCTCATCGCGTCGAGGAGGTCGCAGAAGCGTTCGACGTTGGCGTCGTCGAGCGGCGCGTCGACCTCGTCCAGCACGCAGATCGGCGCGGGCGCGGTGAGGAACAGCGCGAACACCAGCGCCAGTGCGGTCAGCGCCTGTTCGCCGCCGGATAGAAGACTCAACGAGGCGAGTTTCTTGCCCGGCGGCTGCGCCATGATCTCCAGCCCCGCCTCCAGCGGATCGTCGCTTTCGGTCAGCGCAAGATGTGCCGCGCCGCCCTCGAACAGCCGCGCGAACAGCGCGCGGAAGTGACGGTCGACCTCCTCGAACGCGCTCAGCAGCCGCGTCCGCCCCTCGCGGTTGAGATGGCCGATCGAGCCGCGCAGCTTGGCGACCGCGGTGTCGAGCTCGTCGATCTCCCCGGTCAGCCGCGTATGTTCCGCGCTCACCTCCTCGAGCTCCGCCGCGGCGATCAGGTTGACCGGTCCCAGCCGCTCGCGCTCGGCGAGCAGACGGTCGTGCGCGGCCGACGCCTCCGACGCGGAGCCGACGCCGGCTTCCGCGAAGGCGAACTTCGTCGGCAGCAATGGCGGGGGTGCCTGAAAGCGTTCGCCCGCGATGCGCGAGGTTTCGATGCGCCGCGCCTCCGCCGCCTCCGCTCGC
>CAKZIN010000040.1 GCA_936933955.1 uncultured Sphingopyxis sp.
GGGGAGGTCGACCACCATCTGCCCGCCGACGCCCCACGCGCGCAGCGTTCGCGCCGCCGCCTGAGCCCCCGCGAGCGCGAGCCCGCGCGCCGGATCGCCGTCGACGTCGACCGTGACGAAGGCCGCGGTCTGTTCGATCCGCAGCACGCCGCCCGCAAACGCCTCCACCCCGGCCGCCGCCGCTTGCGTGAGCTCTACCCACCCCGCATCGTCGAGCGCGCCGTCCTCGACGCGAACCATGCGCACCGGCGCCGCGCCCTCCTCGGCCAGCGCCTCGGCGAGCGTGCGGGTGCGTGGTTCGGCATCGGTCGCCACCGCGCGGGCACGTTTGATGAGGTCGCGTTCGGGGATCGCCGCGCGTGTCACGCGCCAGTGCAGCTTCGCGCCCTCGCTTACTCTCGGAGGCACGGTAACGGCCAGCTCGCGCCCGTCGTCGAGCCGCGCCACCCCCTCGCGCGCCGCAACGAGCCGCGCGGCCACCACGTCGCCCGCGATCAGCTCACCGTCGCGCTGGGTGCGGGTGGCGAGGATGGTGCCGCGCTCGACCAGCGCCGCGCGGACCTCACCGATGCCGCGCTCGACCAGCCAGAGGCGCTCAGCCAAGCGCCAGCCCCGCCGCACGGAGCAGCGCGCGGGTTTCGAACAGCGGCAGCCCGACGATGGCGCTGTGGCTGCCGGTCATCCACCGGCACAGCGCGCCGCCGCGCCCCTGAATGGCATAGCCGCCCGCCTTGCCGATGCCCTCTCCGGTGGCGGCGTAGGCGGCGATTTCCGCCTGCGTGAGCGCGGGCAGCGCGACGATGCTGGTCACCAGCCGCTCGCGCACGCGACCGTCGGGGGAGGCCACCGCTACCGCGGTCATCACCTTGTGCCGTCGTCCCGAGAGCACGCGGAGGCAGGCGGCGATCTCCGCCTCGCTCTCCGCCTTGGGGAGGATGCGGCGCCCGGCCGCGACCACCGTATCGGCGGCGAGGACGATGGCGTCGGGATGCCGCGCCGCGGCGACCGCGAGCTTGTCGCGCGTCACGCGGCGGGCATAGTCGGCAGGCACCTCCCCACGCCGGGGGCTCTCGTCCACCTCCGGCGGGTCGACGAGGTCGGGGGTCACGCCAAGCTGCGCCAGCAACTCCAACCGCCGCGGCGATCCCGAGGCGAGGATAAAGCGCGTGCGTTCCGCTGCGTTCATTGGCGGTTCGGTCATGCGGCGGCGCTCAACAAACTCGTCCTGCCGCTACGAGGGGGGAGGGCCCCGCGTCCGCGCGAAATCGCCTCAGCTCATCCCCGGACCGCCGCGGCCCGGCATGTAGCGATAGGCGATGCGCCCCTTGGTGAGGTCATAGGGGGTGAGCTCGACCAGCACCTCGTCGCCGACCAGCACGCGGATGCGGTGCTTGCGCATCTTGCCCGCGGTGTGGCCGAGAATTTCGTGCCCATTCTCAAGCCGCACGCGGAACATGGCGTTGGGCAACAGCTCCACCACCTGCCCACGCATCTCCAGAAGCTCTTCTTTCGCCATCCAACCTCGACATTGCGCGAACCCCGGCCACAAGCGCCGCCCCGCGATTTGGGGGCGCGCATAGCGGATGGGGCGGGGGTTGGCAAAGGGGCATGGCCTCCCTCACCGCGAGAGGGTGGGGCGAGGGCGTGTGCCCCTGTCCTACACCGCCCGCGCCATGCTCCCGTCGCGCGCATGGCACAGCAACAGCACAGCAGCAGCGCGGCGGCTTCGGGTCGGGGCGCTTTCGAGGATCAGGGCGAGGCGGAGGGTTTGCCGCCCGGCCTCTCTTACGCGGAGGACGGGGTGACGATCGTGCGCGGCGCGCCCGAATTGCAGCTCGTGCCGCCGTCGTCGCCCGCCAACCCCGACGACTATATCTGGCGCCCGATCGCGCGGCGGCCTCGACGCGACGGGTGGAGCCCCGACAAGCAGCGCAAGTTCATCGAGGCGCTCGCCGAAACGGGGGTGGTCGAACGCGCGGCAGAACGCGTGGGGCTGTCGGTGTCGAGCGCCTATCGCCTGCGTGCGAGCGCCGATGCGGAGGGGTTTCGCGCGGCGTGGACGGTGGCGCTGCAACATGCCGCGCAGCGCGTGCTCGACCTCGCCTTCACGCGCGCGATCGAGGGGACGGAGGAGCCGGTGTTCGACCGCGACGGCTGCCGCGTGGCGACCCGTTGGCGGGCCAACGACCGGCTGACGATGTTCTTCCTGCGCGCCTATATGCCCGAGCGTTTCCGCGACGCGCACCGCTCCACCCGCGATCCCGCAGAGCCGCTGCCCCCACCGCCGGTGGACCTCGACGCGGCCATAGAAGGCATCGTCGCTCGCCCCGCCGACGTCGCTGCGACGCGCGAGGCTGACGAGCTCCCCGAACTCTACCGCGACGCGGAGTTGCTGGCGGAGGAGGGTCCGCCGCAGGAGGCATGGCGCCCCGCGCCGATCGTGAACACACCGCTCGCAACCGCGCGGGCGAGCGAACGACGGCAGGCCGAACAGCAAAAACGCAACCGCCACCAACGCCGCGCGGAAGAAGCGCAAGCGCGCGCCGGGGAAAAGAAGCACCGCGAGTTCATCAAGTTCTGCGAAGACGAAATGCGCCGCGCGGAACGGGCGATGCGGTGATGGGCGCCCGCTCGCGAAGTGGCGGGAAACAGGGGTTTTTGGCGTGAACTTAGCCTGAACTTTCGCGCTCATGTGCTCCGGCGGAGGCTGGAGTGGTGGCGAGCAGGCGCACTCTTTTCTTCTCCCTACTCGTGCTCCTGCGAAAGCAGGAGCCTAGGGCGTTACAGCGCGGTGTTCGACTGCCCTGGGCTCCTGCCTTGGCAGGAGCACGTCGGGGGCTGGGGCCGACGGGGGCGTTGCCTGTCGCGCGCTTCCGCCATCGCCGCAGCACGCATACGCGTCAGCCGACCAGCTTCAGCCGCCTCGCCGCGCGCCAGAGGGTGGTCTTGACCCGTGCGTGGTCGGGCCAGCGGGGGGGCGGGGTGGGGGTGATGCCGCGGGCGCGGAGCCAGTGGTTGGCGACGTGCGCCTCCCCTTCGCGGTAGCTCCAGTTCGAGCGCCAGGTGATCGACAGCGAGATCGCGGGCGCATCGCCCACGGTGACGAAGTGCGGCGCCATCACCGGCATCAGCACCGCGCGGCCGGGGGTGAGCGTGTGTTCGACGCCGCCATCGCGCATATCCTCCCGCCAGGTCAGACCGCGATGCCCGCCGCCGTGGTAGCGTTCATGCTCGATCGGCGGAGCATAGCGCGCATCGCCCTGCGGGAACACGGTCATCACCTTGGACCCGACCAGCTGGAGCAGGATGTTGTGCTCCGGGTCGAAGTGATAGGGCGTCATCGACCCCGGCGAGGACACGAAGATGAAGCCCTGCCGCGTCAGCATCGGCCCGGTGCGGGGCGCGACGATATCCTCGATCTCCCCCAGCAGCGCGTCGAGCAGCGCGGCGTAGGCGGGGACGGTCTCGACGTTCTTCAGCACCGCCCAGCTGCGATTGTCGGCGATCGTGCGGATGGTCTCGCCGATGCCGAGCCCGTTGGAGGGCGCGTCCTCGGGCAGCGTCGCGACGTCGATGTCGCTGCGGTTATACTCGACCTTGTTCGCGGGCAGCCCCTCCCCCAGCGCGGCCAGCGCGTCGAGGCTGAGCAGCGGGTGATCGGCAAAGCTGTGCGGAAAGCTCGCCGCTTCGTTGGGATAGGCGGCGGCGATCGCCGCGCGCGCGTCGGGACCAAAGGCGTGGGTCATGGGTGAGCGCTCTCGCTTTGGCGCCAGGCCTTGGCGGCGTGCCAGGCGCGGGTGGCGGCGTGCGCCGCGTGGAACTGGAGGCGCGGGGCGATGCCAGGCAGCGGCAATGCGTAGCTCGCAATGGCGCGGCGCTCGCTCCACAGGCTGTCGATCATCGGATGGTCGGCGACCGCGAGGCTGTCGGTGCGCGCGTAGCCGAGCAGCCGCGGCAGGCTCTCGCGCTGGATCAGGACGCCGGGGGAGAAGCGCGCATAGGCTTCGTCATAGGCGGTCTTGAAGGTGAACGCCTCGTTCCGCTCGATCAGGCTGACCAGCATGGCGACGTCGCGGCGATCGAGGGTGATGGCGGTGACGGCGACGCGGCCTGCGTCGTGCGCGGCGGTGAAGGCGGCGGTGCAAAAGGTGCGGGTCGCGTGCGCCGACGCGAGCGCGGAGCCCGCCGCGCCCTTCCACCCCGACGCTTCGAGCGCGAGGAAGCGGTCGATCCAGCCGGGGCCGTCCCGCTCGACGGAGAGGTCGACCGCGAGCGCGCCCAGCTCGCCGAGGCGGCTCCACTGGCGGCGCAGCTCCTTGCGCTTCTTGCCGCGGACGGCGCCGTCCCAATAGGCGGCGGGGTCGAGCGTGCTGGAGATCATCGCGCGGGCGTGGGCGTCGTGGCGGCGCAGCGGCAGGCGGTGCGCGGCGGCAGCCGCCTCCAGCCCGCGCGCGGTGGCGCTGTCGCTGGGAAGGTCGGGGACGCACAGCTGCGCGGCAGCAAAGCGGCGCGGGAGCGCGGCGATCAGCGCGGCCCAGGCGGCGTCCTCCTCGCCTGCGCGAATGGCGATGGGCGGGATGAGGCCGTTGGGGTGGCGCCAGCTCGTCACCGTGCGGATCGGCGCGCGGCCATGACGGGGGAGCGCGGCGAGCGCGAACAGCGCGACGCCCGCGCCATCGGCGGCGACGACCTCCGCGATCACCGGGTCGGCATCGCCCAGCCCGGCGTCGAGCGCGCTCCTCAGCAGCGCGGCGCGGGCGAAGGGGTTGGCATCGCTCGCCTGCGCAGCGACGGCGTCGAGCCGCGCCCAGTCGGCGTCGCTCAGGCTCGCCGGCGCGTGCCAGCGCAGCTCGAGCGGCGCGCGGTCGGACGCGGTGAGGGAGGGGCGGTGCGGCATCGTCGCGCGCACTCTAGCGCAGGCGACGTTACGGAGAAGTTGCCGTCACACATGCACTTGGCGTTGTGTGCCTTCAGTGCTCCCAGCCGAGCGGGCCGGTGACGGGCTCTCCGTCGAGCAGCAATGGAGCCTCGCCCCGCATGCGCACTTCGCCGATGCGCTCGGCGGCGACCGGCGGCGCGGCGCCCGCGGGCAGCGTGGCGAGCAGCGCGTAGTCGTCGCCCCAGCGCAGCGCGGCGTCGCGCAGCTCGGGCGTGATCGACGTGGCGAGGGGGACGGCGGCCGCGTCGAGCGCGAGCGTGACCCCGCTCGCCTCGGCGATATGCGCCGCGTCGCGCAGCAGGCCGTCGCTGACGTCGCACATGGCGGTGGCGCCTGCCGCCGCCAGCGCCTGTCCTTCGGTGAGGCGCGGTGTGGGGCGGAGGAAATGCGCGACCTCCGCATCGCTCGCGGGGCCTGCGTCGGTGAGGTGGCGGAAGCCCGCGAAGGCGGCGCCGATCTCCCCCACCAGCCACAGCGCGTCACCGGGGCGCGCGCCGCTGCGGGGCGGGGCGCTGTGCGGCGCGCGGCCGATCGCGGTCAGCCCCAACACCCGCGCGCTCCCCTCCGGCAGCGCGCCGGTGTCGCCGCCGATGAGGGGGAGCGCGTGGGCCTCGCACGCCTCCGCCAGCCCCTCGGCAAAGCGCGCGTCCCACGCATCGTCGCGGGCGAGCGTGAAGCCGAGCAGCGCCCCCAGCGGCACCGCGCCCTTGGCGGCGAGGTCGGAGAGGTTGCGCGCCACCAGCTTCCACGCGACGTCCGCAGCGTCGGCGGCAGGGAGCCAGTGCACCCCCTCGATCATCATGTCGTGGGTGAGGACGATCGTCTCGCCGCCGAGGTCGAGCACCGCGGCGTCGTCATCCAGCCCGCGCGCGGCGGGGTGCGTGGCGAGGCGGCGCAGCCCCTCGATCCACGCGCGCTCGCCTGCGATCAGGGCTCTCCGGCGGCGGGGGGAGCGGGGTCGGCGTTAGGCTCCGCGCTCTCGATCGGCTCCGCGCTGTCGCGCTCCGGGCTTTCGTTAGGCTCCGCGCTGTCGCGCTCCGCTTTAGCCAGCGCGTCGAGGATGCCGTTGACGAAGCCCGCCTCGCGCGTGTCGTGAAAGGCTTTGGCGACCTCGACATATTCGTTGATGGCGGCGCGCGCGGGGACGTCGGGGCGGGCGATGATCTCGTAAGCGCCGACGCGCAGCACCGCCTTCATCGCGCGGTCGAGCCGGGCGAGGCTCCACCCCTTGGCGAGCCGGGCGGAAACCGCGGCGTCGACATCGGCGATGCGGGTGATCGTGCCCGCAACCAGGTCGTCGAAAAAGGCGAGCTCGGCGTCGGCATATTCGGCATCGTCGAACGCTTCGTCGTCGATCACGCTGCCGATGCGATGGTGGTGAAACTCGTGGATCAGCTGCGCCGGCGGGGTCGCTTCCATGTCGTGCTGGTAGAGCGCCTGCACCGCCGCCAGCCGGGCCGCGGCGCGCGCCTGACCGCGCGATCGGGGAGGGGAGTTGGGGGCCATGGCGCTGCGCTTAGCTCGCCGCCCCGCGCTTGGCGAGCCGCAGCGCGACCGAGCGCGCGTGGGCAGGCAACCCCTCCGCCTCCGCCAGCGCCACCGCTGCCGGACCGAGTGCCGCCAACGCCCCCTCGTCGAGCCGCAGGATGCTGGTGCGCTTCATGAAGTCGGTGACCGACAGCCCGGACGAAAAGCGCGCCCGCCGCCCGGTCGGGAGGACGTGGTTGGGCCCCGCGACATAATCGCCGATCGCTTCGGGGGTGTGCCGCCCGACGAAGATCGAGCCCGCGTGTCGCACGCTTTCCAACAGCGCCTCGGCGAGGGCATCCCCCGTCGCCAGCTGGAGATGTTCGGGTGCGAGCGCGTCGATCAGCGGCGCGGCGTCGGACAATCGCTCGACGCAGATGATGGCGCCGTTCGCCTCCCAGCTCGCGCGCGCGGTGGCGGCGGTGGGGAGCGTCGCCAGCTCCGCCTCCACCGCCTGCGCGACGGCATCGGCGAAGGCGGCATCGTCGGTGATCAGGATCGACTGGCTGGTCGGATCATGCTCGGCCTGGCTGAGGAGGTCGGCGGCGGTGACCTGGCCGTCGTTGGCGGCGTCGGCGACGACCAGTATCTCCGACGGCCCCGCCACCATGTCGATGCCGATCGTGCCGTAGAGCTGGCGCTTGGCCTCCGCCACCCAGGCGTTGCCGGGGCCGGTGACGACATCGACCCGCGCGATGCGGGGCGTGCCGTAGGCGAGCGCCGCCACCGCCTGCGCGCCGCCGATGCGCCACAGCTCGTCGACGCCAGCGATGTGCGCGGCGGCAAGCACCAGCGGGTTTACGTCGCCGCCGGGGGTGGGGGTCACCATCACCAGCCGCCCCACCCCCGCGACCTTGGCGGGGATGGCGTTCATCAGCACCGAGGAGGGGTAGGCCGCTCGCCCGCCGGGGACATAGATCCCCGCCGCATCCACCGCCCGCCAGCGCGAGCCGAGCCGCGCCCCGGTGGCGTCGGTAAAGCCGCGATCTTCCGGGCGCTGACCCTGGTGAAAGGCGGCAATGCGCTCCGCCGCGAGGTCGAGCGCGGCGCGCAGTTCGGCGGGCAGCGCGTGGTAGGCAGCGGCGCAGTCCTCCGCCGCGATGCGCCAGCCGGTGGCGTCGAGGTCGTGGCCGTCGAAGCGCCGCGTCAAAACGGCCAGCGCCTCGTCGCCGCGCGCGCGCACGTCGGCGATGATCGCGGCGACGTCGCGGCTGACGTCGGCGTCGCTGTCGCGGCGCGCGTCGACCAGCGCGCGGAACTGCGCGGCAAAATCGGGTGCGGAGGCGTCGAGGCGGATCATGCGAGCGCCGCCCGGACGCGCTCCACCAGCGCGGGGACGCGCGGGTCGAGCTTGAAGGCGGCGCGGTTGCACACCAGCCGCGCCGACACTTCGGCGATCACCTCCACCTCCTCGAGTCCGTTGTCGACCAGCGTGCGCCCGCTGGAGACGAGGTCAACGATGTGGCTCGAAAGGCCGAGGCGCGGGGCGATCTCCATCGCGCCGTTGAGCGTGATGCACTCCGCCTGCACCCCGCGCCCGGCGAACCAGCGGCGCGCGCTGTTGGGATATTTGCTCGCGACCCGCACATGCCCTCCGGCGCGCGGGAGTGGCGTGCCCGCAGGTGCGGCAAGGCTCAGGCGGCAGCGCCCGATGCTGAGGTCGACCGGCGCGTAGAGTTCGGCAAAGGCGAATTCGTCGACAACGTCCGACCCGACGATCCCCACCGCCGCCGCCCCATGCGCGACAAAGGTGGCGACGTCGAAGGCGCGCACTCGCATGATCGACAGATCGGGACGGTTGGTGTCAAACAGCAGCGCACGGCTTTTCGGGTCGTGGAAGTCTGCGGCGGGCTCCACCCCCGCGCGTGCGAGCAGGGGGAGCGCTTCATCAAGGATGCGGCCCTTGGGCAGCGCGAGGATCAGCGGGGCGGGGGTAGCCATGACGACCGCGCGGATAGTCGGCAGACCGGGGGGCGGCAATGCAAAAGCCATATGAACTGATCGACATGCAATCGTCGGGCGACGGCGCGGTGGCGACGGCGTTCGCCAACCAGGTCGCCTATTGCGAGGCCAACGCCGCACCGATCACCTCTCGGGTGGTGGCGGCGGTGGGGCGCCTGCTCGCGCAGCCGGCGCATCCTTTCCTACGGCGCATCGCCGGGTGGAACGGAGCACCGCTGGCCGATGCGCTGCCGCTGCGCGCTGCGGGCGGGCTGCACGCGCTCCACCGCAGCGGCGCCGCGCCCGAAATCGCGCCGATCTATGCGGGGGAGGTCGATGGCGTCGAGCAGGCGGCGGCGATCGTCGCGCGCGTGATCGACGCGCATGGCGATGCGCTGATGCCCTGGCTCGACGGCCCGCCGCAGACCAACGAGGCGGGGCGGTCGAGCTCCTATGTTCAGGCGCTGCTGTGGCTCGCGGCGCAGGGACTGCCGCCGCGCTTCGAGCTGCTGGAGCTGGGGTCGAGTGCGGGGATCAACCTGATGCTCGCGGATTATGGCTATGATCTCGGCGGGGTGCGGGTCGGGCCGGAAGACGCCGTGCTCTCCTTCAAGCCCGAGTGGGAGGGGCCACCCCCGCCTGCGCAAGCGATCGAGATTGTGTCAGCGCGCGGCTGCGACGTGGCGCCGATCGACCTGCGCGAGCCGGCGGAGGCAGCACGCCTCGCCGCCTATATCTGGCCCGAACAGACGCAGCGATTCGCGCGGCTGGAGGCGGCGGTGGCGCTGGCGCATCGCTCACCCCCGCGGGTGGAGGCGCTCAACGCGGCGGACTTTGTGGAGGCGGCGCTCGCCGAGCCGCAGGCGGCAGGGGTGACGCGCGTCGTGCTGCACTCGGTCGTCTGGCAATATATCCCCGCCGACCAGCAGGCACGGGTGGAGGCGGCGCTCGAGAAAGCGGCGGCGCAGGCGACGCCCGACCGCCCGCTCGCGCATGTCTCGGTCGAGGCCAACCGCACCGTCCACCGCCACGAGGTGCGCGCGCGTTACTGGCCGGGCGGGGCGGAGGATCGGCTCCTCGCGCTCAGCCACGCGCACGGCGCCGCCTACCGCTGGGTGGCGGGCGACGAGGGTGGGGCGGCCGCCGCCTCTTCGTCGTCGTCGTCGTGACCCTCGAGCTCGCGCATGCGGGCGCGTGAGCGGCGGGTGAGCCAGGCGGGGAGGGCCACGCCGCGCCGCTCGAGCCGGTCGAGCCAGCCGCCGTGGAAGCTCACCCACTCCCACAGAGCGATGAAGATGAACCCCGCCGCATGTGCCGATGCGAACACCAGCATCTGCGGCTTCCATAGCCACCCGGCTAGGCCGAGCGCCGCGAAATAGACCGCGCCGACGAGGTGGCTCAGCGGATATTTGGGCTTGCCGCCGGAGATCTTCTTGAACAGCGCGGTGCCCAGCACGAACGCCAGCCCACCCGCGGTGATGACGAGCGTGTAGACCGCATTCGCGGGGGCGAGCGGGTCGGCAAGGCTCATCTCGTCGCTGACCGCCACCAGCACGATCCCCGCGACGATCGGGATGTGGCCGAAGGTGTAGGCGAGCCGGGCGAAGTTGCCGGGATCGTCGTGCTGGTCGATATATTCGGAGCCGCGCTCCGCGCCGATATCGAAATAGACCCACCACATCGCAAAGGAGGACACCACCGCCGCCGCCAGCGCGAGCCCGCTTTCATAATCGAGCCCCGCGTCGGCAAAGGTGGTGCCGGTGACGATGATCCCCTCCCCCAGCGCGATGATGATGAACAGCGCGCAGCGTTCGGCCATATGTTCGCCGGAGAGGTGCCAGTCGGTCTTGCGCGCGCCGCCTACGCCAGGGAAGCGAAAGCGCAGGAGCGGCGCCAGATACTGCACGAACACCGCAGCGCCCCACCAATAGTAGCGCTCCGCCGGGGGAGCATCCGCGCCCCATAGCCACAACCCCGCGGCGATCAGGAACCACAGCGTCGCGCGCTTGAAGTTGCTCGCGCCCTCCGGGTTCGCCTTGCGCAGCGCGAGGATCATGAACAGCCCGCCGCCGATCAGGACGAGCACGTAGGGAAGCGCAAAGGCGATCGGGTTGCTGGTGAAGGCGGTGGGTATCGCCGCCGCCGCGATCAGGCTCCCCAGCATCGCAAAGCCGAGCATCAGCCGCACCATCGCTCGGTCGGGATCGAGCAGGTTGATCGACCAGGTGGTGAAATTCCACGTCAGCCAGATGGCGAGAAACAGGATGCCCGTCTGCGCCGCATGCGCCCAGTCGGGGTGTTTGGCGAGGTGATGCGTCAGCTGGGTGATGGCAAAGACGTAGACGAGGTCGAAGAACAGCTCGATGAAGCCGACGCGCGCGCTGTCCTCATCCCCCGCGTCGCGGATCAGCGAGCCCGGCGGGGGACTCGCCGCCCCGCGGGTGGGCGGGTGCGGTGCGTCGCGCTTGACAGGCTCGAGCCGATCCTCGCTCACGTGCGGGCCGGGTGCGCGGCGAGCCAGCGGGTCATCGCCGACGTGACGACCTCCGCTGCCTCCCACGGCACGAAGTGGCCGACGCCGGGCACCCGCTCGACAGTGAGGTCGGTGACATAAGCCTCGAGCCCGTCGAGGTTGCAGGCCGGCAGCGCCAGGTCGTCCAGCGCCCAGATGACGAGCGTCGGGATGGTCAGCGGCGGGAAGGGCGCGTCGACGAAGGCGGGGCGCTCGGGCGCGCTATCGTCGACAGACGGGATGTTGAGCGCCGTGGCGCGATACCAGTTGAGCATCGCCCGGGCCGCACCGGGGCGCTGCCAGTCCGCCAGCAGGCGGTCGCGCTCGGCGTCCGGCATGGCCGCGCTGCGCTCCCAGCTGACGCCCCTCTTGAGGATGCCGACCAACCCCTCGCGCTCGATCAGCGCGTCGTTGGCGGGGTCGCGAAAGATGCGCATATACTGGCTCGCCGCGCGCTGTTCGGGGTTGTCGAGCAGCAGCCGCTGGAAGAGGTGCGGGTGCGGCGCGTTGGCGATGACCGCGCGGGTAACGCGGCCGCTCGCCTGACCGGCAAGCGCCACGCCCCAGGCGATCGCGCCGCCCCAGTCATGTCCTACAATCGTGAACCGCTCCACCCCCAGCGCATCGGCGAGCGCGAAGATGTCGGCGATCAGCTTGTCGGCGGAATAGGCATCGACCCCTTCGGGCTTGTCCGAACCGCGGTAGCCGCGCTGGTCGGGGGCGATGCAGCGGTAGCGCTGCGACAGCGCCACGAGCTGGTGCCGCCAGGTGCGATGCGATTCGGGAAAGCCGTGGAGGAAGATCAGCGTCTCACCGTCGCGCGGGCCGATGTCGACCACGTCGAGGCCCACGCCGGTGGCAAGCTCGACGCGACGCTGCGCGAAATCGGGGATGTCGGCTTGGGTCATGGCGCTTCTCCCGGAGCGACGGCGCGGATGGCGAGCGCGTGAATGCGCGTGGCGAGGAGGTCGGCGAGCGCGGAATTGACCACGCGCTGGCGGGCGACGCGGTTCATACCGGTGAAGGCGGGGCTTTCGATGACGACGGAGAAATGGCTCTCTCCACTCCCGTCATCGCCCATATGCCCGCGATGCTGCGCGCTGTCGTTGCTGACATGAAGCCGCGTCGGGGTGAGCGCTTCGCTAAGGCGAGCGTGGATGATGTCGGTGAGGGGGGTGGTCATGCGTCAGACTTTTGGGTGTGCGGGGGTGGAGTAACGCCCGACCTCGCCGCTTGTGCCCACCGGCCTCCGTGGAAGCACGGCGGCGACGTCAGCCCAACTCCGCCGGGGTCACCTGATAGCCGGCGGCCTTGAGCGCGGCGATGGTGCTGTCGAGGTGCGCCCGGTCGCGGGTTTCGCATTCGACCTCGGTGATCAGCCCCTTCGCCGGAGAGGTGGTGAAGATGCGCTGGTGGTGAATCTCGACGATGTTGACCTGCTGTTCGCTGAACACGCGCATCAGGTTGAACATCGCGCCCGGGCGGTCCTGCAGCCGGATCTTGAGCCGCGCCAGCCGCCCCGAGCGCGCGAGGTCGCGCATCAGCACGTTGGCGAGCAGGCGCGTGTCGATATTGCCGCCGCACAGCACCAACCCGACGTTACGCCCGACGAACCGATCCCCGTGCGCCAGCAGCGCGGCGAGCCCCGCCGCGCCCGCGCCCTCCACCACCGTCTTCTCGATCTGGAGGAGCAACGATACCGCGCGTTCGAGGTGGCGTTCGGCGACCAGCATGATCTCATCCGCCAGCCGCGCGACGACCTTGCTGGTAAAGGCGCCCGGCTGCTTGACCGCGATCCCTTCGGCGATGGTGTCGCCGTCGCTCGGCATGTCGACGCCGTTCAGCCGCGCATACATCGAAGGGTAGAGCTCCGCCTGCACGCCGATCAGCCGCATGTCGGACTTCAGCGCGCGTGCGGCAGTGCCCATGCCGGAGAACAGCCCGCCGCCGCCGATCGGAATCACCAGCGTATCGATGTCGGGCGCGTCCTCCAGCATTTCGAGCGCCACCGTCCCCTGACCCGCGGCGATGCGCGGATCGTCGAAGGGATGGACAAAGGTCAGCCCGCGCTCCTCCCCCACCTCGGTCGCGTGGGCGTAAGCGTCGTCGTATTTCTCACCGGCGAGGATGATCTCCGCGCCATGACTGGCGGTCTGCTGGACCTTCACGATTGGCGTGGTACGCGGCATGACGATCGTCGTCGGCACCCCCAGCCGCGCGCCATGATAAGCGAGGCCCTGCGCGTGATTGCCCGCGCTCGCCGCGATCACGCCGCGCGCGCGCTGTTCGGGGTCGAGCAGCAGCAACGTGTTGAGCGCGCCGCGTTCTTTGTAGGCGGCGGTGAACTGCAGGTTCTCGAACTTGAGCCAGATGTTGGCGCCGGTGAGGTCGCTCAGCGTCTTGGCGTGGAGCGTCGGCGTACGCACCACCGCGCCCCCAATGCGCGCGCGCGCCGCTTCGATGTCCGCCATGCCAAAGGGGTGCGGCTGCGTTTCGTCGGGTTGCGGCGGGGCGTCCTGCGGTGCGGCGGCGGTACGAGCTTCGGTCATGGCCGCGCGCTCTATCGCATCCGCAGCGATGGCGCATCTGGAAAGGGGGGCGAAGCGCGGCTATGCCGCTCCCCGCATGGCTCGCATCGCGTTCATCGGCCTCGGCGTCATGGGCGCACCGATCGCCCGCCACCTGGTCGCGGCGGGGCATGAGCTCGCCGTCGTCAACCGCACTCCCGCGAAGGCCGAGGCCTTCGTCGCCGAGCATGGCGGACGCGTCGCGCTCCACGCCAGCGAAGCGGCGGAGGGGGCGGAGGTGGTGATCAGTGTGGTCGGCACCGACGATGACGTGGCGCAGGCGATGCTCGGCCGCGAGGGCGCGTATCGCGCGATGGCGCCGGGGACGCTCCACATCGACCACAGCACGGTCTCTGCCAAGCTCGCGCGGCAGCTGTCGGTGGAGGCGAGCTCGCGTGAGCTGATGGTGGTCGATGCGCCGATGACCGGCAGCCAGCCGGGGGCGGAGGCAGGGACACTGACGCTGATGTGCGGCGGCAAGCCCAAGGCCATCGCCGCCGCCTCGCCCATCATGCAGGCCTACTCGAAACGCATCGTCCACATCGGCGGCGCGGGCAGCGGGCAGACGGCAAAGATGGCCAACCAGATCGCGCTCGCCATCACCATCGAGGGGGTGTGCGAGGCGCTGCGCTTTGCGCAAGCCGCGCGGCTCGACCTCGACAAGACTTTCGAGGCGATCTCCACCGGCGCGGCAGGCAGCTGGCAGATGGACAATCGCTGGGGCACGATGGCGCGCGACGAATTCGACTTCGGCTTTGCGGTCGACTGGATGCGCAAGGACATCGGGCTCGCCATTGACGAAGCGCGCAGCAATGGCGCGAGCTTGCCCGTGGCCGCGATGATCGACCAGTTTTGCGCCGAACTACAGGCGATGGGCGCAGGCCGACAGGACGCCAGCGCGCTGATACGGAGATTGCCGAAATGAAATTGCGCGCCACCTTCAAGCTGACCGCCGCCGCGCTCACACTCGCGCTCGCCGCCCCTGCGCTGGCCGACGGGCTGGTCGACAATGTCGCCGGCGTGACGCTCGATGCCGAGGGTCAGGTGCGGCGCTTTTCGGGGATGGTGGTCAGCGACGACGGGCGTGTCGTGCGGCTGCTGGGGCCGGGCGAGGCCCGCCCGACGGGGCGGCTCACCTTTCGCAAGGATGGGCGCGGCGCGACGCTGATGCCGGGGCTGATCGACGCGCACGGGCACGTCATGGGGCTGGGCTTTCAGGCGATGACGCTCGACCTGTCGGGCACACGCAGCCTGGCCGAAGCGCAAGAGGCGGTGCGGCGCTGGGTGGCGGCGAACCCGCAGGCGCCATGGGTCATCGGGCGCGGCTGGAACCACGAGCTGTGGGGCCTGGGGCGCTTTCCGACGGCGGCGGAGCTCGACGCGGTGACCGGCGGTAAGCCCGCCTATCTCGAACGCGTCGATGGGCACGCGGGCTGGGCCAACAGCGCCGCATTGCGCGCGGCGGGGATCACCGCCACCACC
>CAKZIN010000041.1 GCA_936933955.1 uncultured Sphingopyxis sp.
TTGTGCCGGAGGCGGGGGACATGTACCCGACTGGCTTCAGCACGCGCGTGGAACTCTCCGGCGTCAGCGAGCCGCTGGACGGCGCGGCGCGGCCCGGCCACTTCACGGGTGTCGCCACGGTCGTCCTGAAACTGCTGAACCTGGTGCAGCCCGCCCGGGCGTACTTCGGCGAGAAGGACTGGCAGCAACTGGCGGTCGTCCGGCGCATGGTCGCCGACCTGAACGTGCCTGTGGAGGTCGTGGGCGTGCCTACCGTCCGCGCGGAGTCCGGGCTGGCCCTGAGCAGCCGCAACGCTTACCTTTCTGCGGAGGAGCTGGAACGCGCCACCGTCCTTTCGCGCGCGCTGCGGGCCGTGCAGGCGGCCTACGCGGGCGGCGAGCGCAGCACGGCGGCGCTCAGGCAGGCCGGGCTGACCGTCCTGAACGCCGAAGCCGAGGTGAACCTGGATTACCTGACCATCGTGGACAGCAACCTTCAGGAGCACGCCACCGTGACGGACGATCCCTTCAACCGCATTCTGATCGCCGCGCGGCTGTTCGGCGTGCGCCTCATCGACAACATGCCCCTGAGTGCCGGGGGGCCAGCGTGACCCTGGATGAACTGCTGAGTACCATGGTGTCGCGCCGCGCCTCGGACATTCACCTTCAGGCCGGCAGCCCCCCGATGGGCCGCGTGGACGGCCTGCTGGTGCCGTTCGGTGCGGTGCCGCTCGGGCCGGCAGACACCAGTGCCCTGGCCCAGGCCATCCTGACGCCCGAGCAGTGGGAGGACTTCGAGTACCGCCAGGAGCTGGACACCGCCTACAGCGTGCCGGGCCTGGGCCGGTTCCGCTGCAACATCTTCCGCCAGCGCGGCGCGGTCGGCACCGCCACCCGCGGCGATCGCGAAGCTGCGACACGGGAGCGGCCCGAGCGCCTCGCCGAGCGTCGGCCTGCCATCGCTGACGAGGATGCAGACGTCGCTCGGGCTGAGCGCGGCGAGCTGGCCAAAGCCGGTCGCCCCCGCGTAGCGCTCACGCTGCAACGCTGCGCGCAGATCGCCCGCGGCGATGGTGCGGCTCTCACGCGCGGTGCTGTCGAAGCTGGTGAGCTCAACCTCCCGCACGCCAAACGCCGCGACCGCCTCCTCCACCCGCGCGATCAGCGGCGCGGCATCGACGTCGAGCATCGAGCGCGAACGATCCCACAGGATGCGGACGCTGCGCACCGGCGCGGCGCTCGCGTCGGGAAGCCGCCCGCCGATCTGCCAGCTGCGTTCTCGCGTCAACGGATGCTGCGCGGCGAGCGGGCGGGTGGCGGGACCGGGGCGCAGCACCAGTTCGCTCGCCAGGTCGCCGCGGTCGCTGCGCACCTCGGTGCCGAGCGCGCGTCCGCCGAGCGTGGCGCTCGCCCCGCCCTCCGCATCGGGCCATACGCGCACCGACCAGGCGCCCGTGTCGACACCGAGCACGATCGGCAGGCGGCTTTCCGCCCCGATCGGCGCGACGAAGCGCAGTCGGATTCGGCGGCCTTCGGGCCCGATCGGGAAGACGCGCGTGGTGAAGCCGCCGGTGGCGCGGTCGACCTCTCCCAACGCGGGATCGACGCGCTCACGCACCCGCGCTTCGTAGGCGGCGGCGGCCTTGGCCTGTTCGACGAGGCTCGCTTCAATCAGCGTTCCACCGACGTCGAGCGCATAGCCATTGACCACCGCGCCGGTGGGAAGCGCCACCTCCAGATGACCTTCGAGCCGCTGTTCCCCCGCGGCTCCGGCGAAGCGCAGCTCGAGCTCATAGTCGGCAAGCGCGCCGCGCGGGCGTACCTCCAGCCGATACTCCAGCAGCCGCAGCGCGATGCGGTTTTCGGGCGTGCGAACCCCGCCGCGGTAGGCGGTGAGCGACGGGTTGGCAGCGAGCGGTTGCGCTTGCGTCGCGCGGCGATCGAATTGCGCTGCTGCCGCTGAAGGCGTCGCCAGCAGCACCGCCATCGCCAGCAAAGATGAAGTCAGAACCCCGCGCTTCGCCGTCATGCCTACCCCCCATGCCTACGTGGAGGATAACTCGACCAGCGAGCGTGACAATGCGATTAACGCGTAACGCAAGGTGCTCCTGCGAAAGCAGGAGCCTAGGGCGTCAAAGCGCCGTTCCTTCCCGCTCTGGGCTCCTGCTTTCGCAGGAGCACGGCGCTAAACGATCGGTCGACGATCGTCGGCCACGCTCCGTCCTTCGCCGGACGCAAGTGAGGGCGCTGTAGAGCAACCTTCGTCAGGCGACGCGCAATTCCGCGACCTCCGCGGGCGCATCGGTGCCGACCTCGTTCTGATCGCGCAGGACGTAGCCGCGGCCCCAGACCGTTTCGATATAATTCTCACCCCCGCAGGCGAGGCTCAGCTTCTTGCGCAGCTTGCAGATGAACACGTCGATGATCTTGAGCTCGGGCTCGTCCATCCCGCCATAGAGGTGGTTGAGGAACATTTCCTTTGTCAGCGTCGTGCCCTTGCGCAGCGAAAGCAGCTCGAGCATCTGATATTCCTTGCCGGTCAGATGCACGCGCGCGCCGTCGACCTCGACCGTCTTGGCGTCGAGGTTCACCGCGAGCTTGCCGGTGCGGATGATCGACTGCGAATGGCCCTTCGATCGGCGCACCACCGCCTGGATACGCGCCACCAGTTCTTCGCGGTGAAAGGGTTTGGTGACATAGTCGTCGGCGCCGAAGCCAAAGCTGCGGACCTTCGATTCCATCTCGCTCACGCCCGACAGGATCAGCACCGGCGTCTGCACCTTGGCGACGCGCAGCTTCTTGAGCACGTCGTAGCCGTGCATATCGGGGAGGTTGAGGTCGAGGAGGATGATGTCGTAATCATACAACTTTCCGAGATCGAGGCCCTCCTCCCCAAGGTCGGTGTTGTAGACGTTGAAGCCCTCGACGGTGAGCATCGTCTCGATCGCCTTGGCGGTCGTCGGCTCGTCTTCGATCAGCAGTACCCGCATGCACCCGTCCCCCGTCATCCCGCGTGACCGGCGTAAATGCGCGGTTTTCGAGCGATCCCCCATGGACCGCACCCGCGCCGCCATCACGGCCAATGCGACGTTAACCTTCGCTCTTCTCACCGCAAATGGTTAATTTAGCCCTAAGCTTGCTTGCTGCCGCGCTAAGCTTCGCTGACAAAGCGTGAAGCTCATGCCCGAAACGCATCCGACCTCCTTCGCCCGCGCGTCGTCAGCGCTGATCGCCGTGCTGGCTGAGCATGCCGACGGCTGGATCGTCGACAAGCCTGCGGGGGTGCCGGTCGATCGCCCGCGCGACGGCAGCGCGACGCTCAGCGACCTGCTCGCACGGCAGGGGCTGGGGCGTGCGGAGCGGCTGCTCCCCGCGCACCGGCTCGACCGTGATACGTCGGGCTGCCTCCTCATCGCGCGCACCCGCGGCGCGCTCAAGCGGTGGGGCGCCGCGTTCGAGGCGGGCGCGGTCGACAAACGCTACCTCGCCTTGGTCGAGGGCGTGGTCGCGCAGGGCGACGGCGTCATCGACCTCGCGCTTAGCAAGCGGTCGAGCGCGGCGGCGGGGTGGCGCATGGTGCCCGACCCGGCGGGAGCACGCGCGCTCACCCGCTGGCGCCGCGTCGCGGTCGAAGGCGCGCGCACGCTGCTCGAACTGCGTCCGGAAACCGGCCGCACGCACCAGCTGCGCGTTCACTGCGCCAGCGGCCTAGGTCATCCGATCGTCGGCGATCCCGTCTACGGCGAAGCGCACCCCGCCGGGATGATGCTCCACGCAGCGGAGTTGGTGGTTACAATCGAGGGCGAGACGCGGCTGGCCGCCGTGGCGCCCTTTCCGGCCCGCTTCGCCGCGCTGGGCTTTGCCGCGTCATGAGCGAACTCCCCGAACATGCCTTAGCCGAGCGCTTCATCGGCGCGTCGGGACCGGGCGGGCAGCATGTCAACAAAGTCGCGACAGCCTGCCAGCTGTTCGTCGACGCAACCGCGCTGGGGCTGCATCCTGCGGTCTACGCGCGGCTCAAGCTGCTCGCGGGGCGGCGGATGCGGAGCGACGGCGTGGTGGTCATTACCGCGCAGAGCTTTCGCACGCGCGAGGCGAACCGCGAGGACGCGCGCGCCCGCATGCTGGCGCTGCTCGACAAGGCTAGCGAGCGCCCCGAACGGCGCATCGCCACCAAACCCTCCCGCGCGGCCAAGGCGAAGCGGGTCGATGCCAAAAAGGCACGCAGCGCGGTCAAGGCCGGGCGCGGGCGAGTGGGCGCGGAGTAGCGCGTGGAGACGGAGCGCGTGCCGCGCTAGGCTCCTGCTCTCGCAGGAGCACCGGCAGATGAGCGCTTTCCGTGCGGGGCGACCTCAGCCCTCGCTTTCCTCCACCACCACCTTGCGCGGACGGCCGCGGCGGCGGGGGGCGGGGGCTTCTTCGGCGGGAGCGTCGACACTGGCGGTATCAGGCGCCTCGCTCGAATTGGGCGCGTCCGATAGGTCGAAGTCGTCGCGCATCGGGATCGCGTCCATCGCCCCGATCGCGGGCGGGAGCACCGCGATGTCGATCGCCGCGGGCGTGTCGTCAAAGCTGCCGACGCCGTCGCCGATCGAGCGATCGTCGCGGCGCGGGCTACGTTCGCGGTTGTAGCGGCGCTCCTCGCCACCGCGCTCGCGGCGCTGATAATCGCCACCGTCGCGCGGAGCACTGTCGCGGTCGCCACGCTCGTAGCGGTCGCCCTCGTCGCGGCGCGGCTGGCGTTCGGCGCGCGGGCGGTCCTCGCCCCCCCGCTCACCGTCACGCGAGTCGTAGCCGTTGCGGCGTGGCTGACGGTCGCCCTCCGCATCGTCGCGGCGCGGACGGTCCTGCCGCTCGGCGCGGTCCTGCGGACGCTGGCGCGGCGCACGGCCGACTGCGTCGATCGCGTCGAATTCGTCGCCTTCGCCCTCGTCCTGATCATCGCGGGGTTCGTCGTCGCGATCCTGGAACCGCGCGCGCTGTTCCTCCTGCCGGGTGCGCGAGTCGGAGAGGACGCGGAAGTAATGGTCGGCGAACTGCAGATAATATTCGGTCAGCACGCGGTCGCCCGACATCTGCGCGTCGCGCGCCATGTTCTTATACTTTTCGAGCAGCTGCGCCGCATTGCCGCGCGCGCGGCTGTCGATGCGATTGCCGGAATCGAAACCTCCGCGATTGCCGCCCTGCGGCCGCGGGTTGTTGCGACCGCGACGGCGGCCGTTCTGGCGATTGTTCATGCGGTTGTGCGTTCCAAGCTTTCGAGTGCCAAGCTGAAGCGGTTCCTGTCGGATCCTCTGGCGGAGCGATGGAACCGGCCGGTCCGGTTCCCGCAAAAGCCCCGCAAAGCCGCCATTCCGGCGGTGCTGCCCGCCGCTCCTGTGCGAAGCGTTCCACTGCGGTCCGGTCCACGCCCAGGGAGCGCGACCCATCGCGGCAAACATTCGCGTCGATGGAGCGGGTGAAAGCGGGAGCGGCCAAAGCCAGCCTCACCCCTCTTTCGCGCGCCAGCGTTAGCAGCGCACGACGCGAGTGCAAGCATTATCGTGCGAGCAGCAGCGCCCGGTCGCGTCCGCCAAGGTCCTGCGCCATCCGCAGAACCGTCAGCCCCGCTTCGACCGCAATCGCGCGGACGGATGCTGCCTGGCGGTGCCCGATCTCCACCGCCGCGATCCCGTCCTCAGCGAGCAACTGCGGGAGCGCGGGCAGAATCGCGCGATAATCGTCGAGTCCGTCGCTGCCCGCCCACAGCGCCTCCGCGGGCTCATGGATCAGGCTCGGCGCAGCGTCGGGATCGCCCTCTGCGATGTAGGGCGGATTGGCGAGGATGAGGTCGAAGCGGCCCAGCGCCGCGAGGGCAGCACGATCCTTCCAGTCGCCAGCGACGACCTCCGCACGCTGCGCCAGGTGGAGCCCCGCGCGATTCCTCTCGGCCCAGCTACGCGCCTCCGCCGACCGCTCGAGCCCCACGCCGCTCGCGGCCCGCCACTGGTCGAGCGCGGCGAACAGCAGCGTGCCCGGCCCGGTGCCAAGGTCGAGGATCCGCCGCGGCGCCCAGCCGGGCCGCTCCTCCAGCACAGCGCGCAGCAGCGTTTCGCTGTCGCTGCGCGGGATAAGCGCGCCCCGCCCGACGGCAAGCCGTATAGTCCAGAAGTCCGCATGGCCGAGGACATAGGCGAGCGGCTCACCCGCAGCGCGGCGCGCGATCAGCTCGGCGAAGTGTTCCGGAACATCTTCGGGCGGCGAGAACAGCAGCGCCGATCGCTCCACCCCCAACGTGTGCGCCAGCAGCAGCTCGGCCTCGTAACGCGGATCGTCAGCCACCGCCGCCAGCGCCGCCGCACCCGCATTGAGCGCCGCGCGCAGGCTCACTCGCCCTGCGCCGCCAGCCGCGCGGCCTGGTCCTCCGCTGTCAGCGCATCCACCAACGGCGCGAGATCGCCCTCCAGCGTCTCCGTCAGGCGATGCAGCGTGAGGCCGATGCGGTGATCGGTGATGCGCCCTTGCGGGAAATTATAGGTGCGAATGCGTTCCGACCGGTCGCCCGATCCGACCATCGCCCGCCGCTCGCCCGCCCGCGCGCTGTGCAGCTTTTCGCGCTCGAGTTCGTAAAGCCGCGTGCGCAGCACCTGCATCGCCTTGGCGCGGTTCTTGTGCTGGCTGCGCTCGTCCTGCTGGGTGACGACGATGCCGCTCGGCAGGTGGGTGATCCGGATCGCGCTGTCGGTGGTGTTGACGTGCTGCCCGCCCGCCCCCGACGAGCGGTAGATGTCGATCTTGAGGTCCTTGTCCTCGATCGCGACGTCGACCTCGGTCGCTTCGGGGAGCACCGCCACGGTTGCCGCGCTGGTGTGGATGCGCCCGCCCGCTTCGGTGACCGGCACGCGCTGCACGCGATGGACGCCGCTCTCATATTTGAGCGCCGCGAACACGCCGCGTCCGGTGACGGTGGCGATCACCTCCTTGAAGCCGCCGACTTCCGCGGCATTGGCGGAAACGACCTCCACCCCCCAGCCGCGCGCGTCGGCGTAACGCTGATACATGCGCAGGAGGTCGCCCGCGAACAGCGCGCTCTCGTCCCCGCCGACCCCTGCGCGGATTTCGAGCATGGCGGAGCGCTCGTCCGCCTCGTCGCGCGGCAGCAGCGCGAGCGCCAGCGCACGCTCGGCAGCGTCGAGCCGGTCG
The DNA here is from genome assembly GCA_936933955.1 of uncultured Sphingopyxis sp. Taxonomy (GTDB): domain Bacteria; phylum Pseudomonadota; class Alphaproteobacteria; order Sphingomonadales; family Sphingomonadaceae; genus Sphingopyxis. The sequence goes on from CAKZIN010000041.1 coordinate 7,162, forward strand.
TGCAACTCGTGCCGCTCGGCTTCGGCGAGCGCGCGCATCTCGACGTCGTCGCCGGCGATCATCGCATCGATGTCCGCCGCCTCACGGCGTAGCGCGGTCACCTGCTCGGCGGCGGCGGCGACCCCTTCGAGCTCCGCATAATCCTTGGACGCCGCCACGAACGCCGCCCCGTCGAGCTGCCCCGACGCCAGCCGCGCCCCCAACTCCTCCCGCCGCGCGAGGATCTGCGCGATGCGATCGTCCGCGATGCGGGTCACGCCGCGGCGATCCTCTCGCGCAAATTCGCATCGTCGCAGCGCAGGCGTTCGGTCGCCTCGCCGTCACGCAGGTCGAGGGCGAGGACTGCGGGGGTGGCGAGTTTGACCGCCTTGTCGAAGCGTTTGCGCGGGGAACCTTCTGCCACCAACTCGACCGCCAGGCCGGCATGGCGCAGTTCGGTGGCTCGCGCGAGCGCATCGGCAATGCGGGCGTCGTTTTCGACGACCAGCGCAATGTCGGCCAGCGGGGTGGCCGCGGCCTCAGTCAGCATTGCCAGCCGCTCGATCCCCGCCGCCCAGCCGACCGCGGGGGTAGCGGCGCCGCCGAGGTTTTCGATCAGCCCGTCGTAGCGCCCGCCGCCGAGCACGGTGCCCTGCGCACCCAGCCGGTCGGTAATGAACTCGAACGCGGTGTGGCGGTAATAGTCGAGCCCGCGCACGAGGCGGCTGTTGCGCGTCCATGCGACCCCCGCCGCGTCGAGCCCAGTGGTGACGTCCTCAAAGAAGCGCCCCGCCTCGTCGGAGAGGTGCGCGTCGATCTCCGGCGCGCTGTCGGCGGCGGGGCGGTCGCGCGGGTCCTTGCTGTCGAGGATGCGCAGCGGGTTGCGGCTCAGGCGAGCTAGGCTGTCCTCGCTCAATTCATCGCGGCGTTCAGTGAAGTGCTCGATCAGCGCGCCGCGCCAAGCCTCACGCGTGGCGGCGTCGCCGAGCGTGTTGAGCGTGAGCGTCACGCCCTCGATGCGCAGCTCGCGCAGCAGTTGGTCGGCGAACGCCAGCAGCTCCACATCCGCGAGCGGCGATGCCGAGCCGATCACCTCCGCGTCGAGCTGGTGGAACTGGCGGTAGCGCCCTTTCTGCGGGCGTTCGTAGCGGAACAGCGCCCCGTGCGTCGCGACCTTCACTGGCGCAAAGCGCTGCCAGCCATCGGTCAGATAGGCGCGCGCGATTCCCGCGGTGAATTCCGGCCGCAGCGTGATCGAATCCCCGCCGCGATCCTCGAACGAATACATCTCCTTGGAGACGACGTCGGTGGTCTCCCCCAGGCTGCGAGCGAATACCGCGGTGGGTTCTATGACCGGCACTTCGATCCGGCGGAAACCATAAAGGCGGCGCACTTTTTCGAAGGTGTCGACGACGTGCTGAAAACGGTCCGCCGTGTCGCCGATCATGTCCTGCGTGCCGCGCACGGGCTGGGGAGTGGGGATCTTGACCATCGACCGCGCCCCCTAGGCCAGCCGTCGCCTTTTCGCTAGGCGGGACGCCACACGACAAAATGCGCGGCGAGAGGGACGAATTGATGACAGGCAAGCGGATCGGACTGGGAATGTTGAGCGCGAGCACGCTGGTGCTTGCGGCGGGGCTCGCGGCCCCCGGCTTTGCGCAAAGTGCGATGCAGGCGGTGGCGCAGGCGGTCGGGCATACGGTCGTCGATGGAAAGAGCCGCCCGCCGATCGACCCGCGCGACGCGGCGCGCTTCCCCAATGGCGATCAGCGCCGCCCCGGCGTGATGACGCTGCTGGTCGACGCAACGCGCCCGGAAACCGGCATCGTCTCCGTCACGCAGACCATCCCCGTGGTCGAGCAGGGCGGTGAAATGGTGCTGCGGCTGCCGCAGTGGCTGCCGGGCAACCACGCCCCGCGCGGCTCGATCGAAACCATCGCGGGCGTGCGTTTCGAAAGCGGCGGGCGCACGCTCAGCTGGACGCGCGATCCGCGCGACGTCTTTTCCTACCGCATCGCGCTGCCGCAGAACGCGCGCAGCGTCACCGCGCGGTTCGATGCGCTCACCCCGACGCGCGGGGCGGAGGGGCGTGTGGCGATGACGCCGGCGATGGCCAACCTCCAGTGGGAAAAGCTGTCGCTCTACCCCGCCTCCTACGCGACGCGGAACATTCGCGTGACGCCGTCGGTGCTGCTGCCGACCGGCTGGACCGGCTACACCGCGCTCGACGGCGCGCGGCGCGGGAGCGGGGCCAACCGCCTCGATTTTGCCGAGACCGATTATGAAACGCTGGTCGATTCGCCGATGTTCGCGGGTGCCAATGCGCGCGCCTGGGACCTCGGCAACGACGTGCGGCTGGCGGTGGTCGCCGACGATCCCGCCAACCTCTCTGCCGCCACCGACGCGCATATCGCCGCGCACCGCGCGCTGGTGGAGGAAGCGATCACGCTGTTCGGGTCGAAGCATTTCGACCGCTACACCTTCCTACTCGCGCTGACCGACGAGATGGGTGGCATCGGGCTCGAGCATCAGCGGTCGAGCGAAAACAGCCTCGCGCCCGAAACGTTCAGTGAATGGGACAAGCGCGCAACCCAGCGTGGGCTACTGCCGCATGAGATGATCCATAGCTGGAACGGCAAGTTCCGCCGCCCGACAGGGTTGTGGACCCCCGATTATTCGGTGCCGATGGAGGGCAACCTTCTGTGGGTGTATGAGGGGCAGACGAGCTTCTGGGACATCGTGCTTGGCGCGCGTTCGGGCCTGCAGTCCAAGGAGATCGCGCTCGGCGAATGGGCGCGTTACGCGGCGACCTATCAAAACCAGCCTGGCCGCGCGTGGCGCAGCGTCGAGGACACGACGTTCGAGCCGGTCATCTCCGCCCGCCGCCCGCGCGCCTGGGCGAGCTACAGCCGCGGCGAGGATTATTACAACGAAAGCTCGCTGCAGTGGCTCGACGTCGATCAACAGATCCGGCGGCTGACCAACGGTCAGCGCGGGCTCGACGATTTCGCGCGGCTGTTCTTCGGCATCCGCGATCGCGACTGGGGCACGGTCACCTACGACTTCGACGAGGTGGCGCGCACGCTCAACGCGGTTGCCCCCTACGACTGGTCGACGTTCCTGACGCAGCGCTTCCGCAGCCCGGGCGCGCCCGCGCCGCTGGCGGGGATCGAGGCCGGCGGCTACCGCCTCGTCTATCGCGCCGAGCCCAATGCGTTCGATGCCGAGCGGATGCGGCTGGGCACCAACCTCGACCTCACCTTTGGCCCCGGTCTCGCCATCGACCGCGACGGGACGGTGTCGAGCGTGCTGTTCGACAGCCCCGCGATGCGCGCTGGGATCACCGCCGCGAACAAGATCATCGCGGTCAACGGGCGCAACTATTCGGGTGACCGGATGAAGGCCGCGGTCACCGCCGCGACCGATCGCAACCGCCCGGTGGAGCTGGTCGTGCAGCGCGGCGACCGCGTGCGCACGGTGCGGCTCGATTACACGGGGGGCCTGCGCTACCCGCATCTCGAAAAGGTCGGCACTGCGCCTGGCGGCATCGACCGGCTGCTCGAACCCCGGCGCGCGCGGCGGTAACCCGCGTCCGTCATCCAAACGAACCGACCTCAAAAGAAGGCGCCGTCACTCTCCCATGGATATCAGCAAGATCGAAATCGGCAGCAACGTGCCGAACAACGTCAATGTGATCATCGAAGTCCCCGCCGGGGGCGAGCCGGTGAAGTATGAGTTCGACAAGGCGTCGGGCGCGTTGTTCGTCGACCGCATCCTGCACACGCCGATGCGGTACCCGGCCAACTACGGCTTCGTGCCCCACACGCTGTGCGACGACGGTGATCCCCTCGACGCGCTGGTGATCGCGCGCTCGCCGTTCCTTGCGGGGTGCGTGGTGCGCGCCCGGCCGATCGCACTACTTCACCTGGAGGACGAACATGGCGGCGATGAAAAGCTGATCTGCGTCCCCGATACGAAGACCTTCCCCTACTACACGAACGTCCGCGAGCGCGAGGATCTGCCCGACATCGTCTTCTCGCAGATCGAGCATTTCTTCACGCATTACAAAGACTTGGAGCCCGAAAAGTGGGTACGCGTCGGCAAGTGGGGCAACGCCGCGGAAGCGCGTGACATGGTCCTCAAATCGATCGAGCTCGCCCGAAGCGAGGCGAAATAGCGCAGCTATTTCCCGGGCGCGAAGCGACGCGAAGGTCCGGCCGGGGGCTGGCGTAGCCAGCCCTTCGACGTCCCGGGATTCACGCCCACGACGGCCCCCCGCCGCAGCAAAGCCGGACCCCGGATCAAGCCCGGGGGGACGGGTCTGTTACCCCAACCCCGCCAGCGCCTGCTCGAGATCGGCGATGAGGTCCGCGCTGTCCTCCAGCCCGATCGACAGCCGGATCAGCGGTCCGCCGGTCCAGCGACGGATGGTGCGGCGCGGGTCGGTGGGGAGGGCGAGGCTTTCGAAGCCGCCCCAGCTATAGCCGATGCCGAAGTGTCGCAACGCATCGACCACGGCGTCGCGCTGCGCTCCGCTTGCGTTTGGAAGGCTGAAGCCGAACAGCCCTGAGCAACGCGCGAAATCGCGCTGGTAGAGGTCGTGTCCCGGCGCGCCGGGCAGCGCCGGGTGCAGCACTTGCCCCACCGCCGGATGCTCCGCCAGCCAGCGCGCGACGGTGAGGCTGCTCTCCGCATGGCGCGCGAGGCGAACGTCGAGCGTGCGCAATCCGCGCAGCATCAGCGCGCAGTCGTCGGCGCCCACCGACTGCCCCAACTCATAAGTGGTTTCGCGCACCGGATCCCACAGCGAAGGCGTCACCGTCAGCGAGCCCATCAGCGCATCGGAATGCCCGCCGACATATTTGGTGAGGCTCATCATCGCGATGTCGACGCCGTGCACCAGCGCGGGAAAGCCGAGCGGGGTGGCCCAGGTGTTGTCGATCATCGTCGCCACCCCGGCCGCTTTGGCCGCAGCGACGATCGCGGGCACGTCCTGCACCTCGAAGGTCAGGCTGCCGGGACTTTCGAGCACGATCAGGCGGGTGTTGGGCTGGATCAGCCCGGCGATCCCCGCGCCGATCAGCGGATCATAATAACGCGTCACAACCCCGCTGCGGCGGAGGAGTCCGTCGCAAATGCCGCGCGTCGGTTCATAGGCAGAATCGACGACGAGGATGTCGTCGCCCGGCCCGGTCATCGCGATCAGCGCCGAAGCGATCGCGGCCACCCCGCTCGAGTAGAGCAGCGTGCCCCCCGCGCCGGGTTCGAGGTCGGTCAGTGCATCGCACAGCGCCCATGCCGTCGGAGTGCCGCGGCGGCCGTAGTAGAGCCGGTCATGCGTGTCGCGCACCCGCGCTCGCAAGGTCGCGACATCGTTGTAGAGCGTGGTGGATGCGCGCCACACCGGCGGATTGACGACGCCGCCGCCGATGCGGTCGTCATGCGTCCATTCGTGGCGGCGTCCCCCGCGCGCGAGGCGGGTGGCGACGCGATCGTCGCCGTTGTCACGCCCGGTGCTCAAAAGAGGTCAGGCCGCGCCGGTCGCCTTTGGCGTTGCCGGGTCCGCGCCCCACTCCGCCCAGCTGCCGTCGTAGACCGCCACCTTTTCGTTACCCAGCAGGTGCGCGCCAAATGCGACAACACTGGCGGTCATGCCCGAGCCGCAGGTGGCGACGAGCGGCCGTTCGGGGTCGATGCCCGCCTGGGCAAAGGCAGCGCGCAGATCCTCCCCCTGCTTCCAGGTTCCATCAGCGTTGAACAGCTCGCCATGCGGCAGGCTTTTGGAACCGGGGATATGCCCCGGGGCGAGGCCCGCACGCGGATCGAGCTCCTCGCCGGTAAAGCGCTTGGCGGGGCGGGCGTCGACGATTTGCTCGCCTGCGCCTTCGCTCTGAACGAGGCTGTGGACCTGCTCCTTGGTGCGCACCGCGCTCTTGTCGTGCCAGGCGGTGAAGTGGCGGTGCCGCAGCTGCTGGTTACCCATTTCGAGCGGGCGCCCCTCCGCCTTCCACTTCGCGATGCCGCCGTCGAGGAGCGCGACCGAATGCGCGCCGAACAGCTTGAGCAGCCACCACGCGCGCGCCGCGCTCTTCAATGGGCTGTCGTCATAGATGACGATGCGGCTGCCATCGCCGAGCCCCAGCGTCTGCATTCGGCTGGCGAACTTTTCCGCGGTCGGCGCCATGTTCGGAATGTCGCTCGCGCTGTCGGTGAGCTCGCCCAAATCCATGAACACTGCGCCGGGGATGTGCCCCGCCTCATATTCCGCGCGTGCGTCGCGTTCGCCTTCGCTGAGGAAGCGCGTCGCGTCGACCACCCGCAGGTCGCTCGCCCCCAGTTCCTTGGCGAGCCATTCGGTAGTGACCAGCGATTCCATCGAGACCTCTGCTGCAAGCGCGAAGAATGAGGACGTTATGTCGCGGCTGCAGGCTTGGCAAGGAACAGCGCGGCGCGGTCGAAGCGCACCCCGCCTTGCTCAGGCGACGCGGCCGATGCCGAGGTCGCGCTGCGCGACGCTGTCCCAGCGCTGCGGTCCCTGGTCGAGGCGGAATGGCGCGAGCTTGGCGGCCGCAGCGCCCGACTGCGCCTCGCGTCCGAGCACGAAAGCGCGGCCGACCTGGCCCTCGATCGGTGCATCGCCCGCGCCATGGCCATAGCGCACGTCAATCCCGACCAGCGGGATGGCGACCAGCCGCCCTTCGAGCTCGATCGGCTTCAGCGCATCGAGCGGCGCTGCGAGTTCGCCCTCGATGCGCACGCGCTCGCCCGCGCCGATGCGCTCGATCCGGTGGTGCGCGGTGCCGTCGTCGGTCGCGAACCACGCCGCGACCCCCGCCGACTGCGCCTGACTGCCGGCGAACAGCCCGATCCGCATACGCACTCCGGCGGCGGCAGTGGCGCCGTTGTTACCGAGCTCGATCACGTAACGGATGCGCAGGTTGAGCAGCGTCGCCTGCGCGTCGATCGGCTCGAACGCGATCGAAAGATCCGCCCGCCGCCCGAGCGCATTGGCGGGCGCGGCCGGAGCGGCCGGCTGCGGCGCACGCGGCGCGGAAGCGACCGGGATGCGCGTGGTGACGTAGCCGGGGTCGGGCGGCGCCGCGGGCTCTGGAGTGACTGGAGCCGGTGGAGCGGGCGGGGGAGCGGGCGCGGGTCGAACGCGCGTGACGGTCGGCGTCGCCTCGGCTGGCACGCGGGGCGCGGTTTCGGCTGCAAGCGCCGCGTCCGCCTGCCGCGAGCGGCGCTGTCTCCGCCAGCCGAACCAGGCGAGCGCCGCGACCACCAGCCCCGCGAGTGGCCACAGCCACCATCGGTCCGACGCAGGCGCCGGAGCCGGGGCGGCAGGCTCGGCGATGCTGGTCGCGGCGTTGTCGGTCCGCTCGAGCACCGGGGGCGTGGGCACCGTCGACCGCACGTTCCCGCTGCCGTCCGGGATCGGCTCCGCAACCGGCGGCGAGGGCGTCGCACTGCGCTCAGCCGCGGCGCCGGTGGGCGATGCAGGTGCCGAAGGCGTGGCGCGCTCCGCCGGGCGGGGAGTCGCAGGGCGGTTCGCGCGCTCCACCGGCGGTGCCTCGGAACGGGGGGCTGCCGGTGGCGGCACGGCGGGGACGCGGCTCGACGCGGGCGGCGGCGTTGGCGTTCTCGACGCGGCCGGCCGACGTGCCTGCGGCGGTGCCGCCGCGCGCCACGGTCCATGCCGGGGGCACATGCAGCGGCCGGGGCGTGTTGTCGGCTGCCGCCGCCTGCACGGTCGGCAGCGGCGGCACGCTGGCGTCGTAGCTGAATTGCGGCGTCCGGTTGGTGGCGCAGCCTGCGAGCATGGTCGCCGAAAGCAGCACGGCCGCGATTGTCGGGGTGCGGGTGA
>CAKZIN010000042.1 GCA_936933955.1 uncultured Sphingopyxis sp.
GCGAAGGCCGTGGCGGCGCAACTCGGGGTCCCACGCGCGCTCGCCTACGCCCGCGCAGTGGAGCTCGCACAGCGGTGAGCCGCGACCGCGCCGCCGCCGAACGGCAGGGCCGACGCGGCGAAACGCTCGCCGCCTGGTACCTGCGCCTTCACGGCTGGCAGATCGTGGCGCAGCGTTGCCGGGTGCGCGGGGGAGAGGTCGATATCGTCGCCCGGCGCGGACGCACGCTCGCCTTTGTCGAGGTCAAGTGGCGCGCGAGCGGGGCGGATCGCGACCTCGCGCTTGACGCGTGGCGGCTGCGACGAGTGTCGCGCGCGGCCGAAGCGCTGGCGCATCGGTTCGCGCGGGCCGACGAAGATTGTCGGCTCGACGCGATCCTGCTTGCGCCGGGACGCTGGCCACGCCACCTCAAGGGCCTGTCCGCCGCGCCGTGACACGCGTGGCTTGGCCGCATCTTCGCCAGAGGTTGAGTCCGACCATGCCATCCGCCCGCTTGCGCGTTGCCTTTCAGATGGACCCGATGGAGGGGATCGGCATTGCCGGCGACAGCAGCTTTGCGCTGATGCTGGCGGCGCAGGCGCGCGGGCATGAACTGTGGCATTACACCGCTGACGCGCTCAGCTGGCAGCAGGACGCGGAGCAGGGAACGCTGACCGCGCGCGCGACGCGCATCGAGCATGTCGAGCGAACCTCGGGCGCGCACTTCCGGGCTGGAGAGGTGCGCGAGCTCGACCTCGGCGATGAGATCGATGTCATCTGGATGCGGCAGGACCCGCCCTTCGACCTCGGCTACATCACCGCGACGCACCTCCTCGAACGGGTCGCGCAGCGGACGCTGGTGGTCAACGATCCAACGGAGGTTCGCAACGCGCCCGAGAAACTGTGGGTGCTCGACTTCGCACGTTTCATGCCGCCGACGCTGATCACGCGCGATGTCGCGGCGGTGCGCGCCTTTCATGCGCGGCATGGCGCGATCGTGGTGAAGCCGCTCCACGGCAACGCGGGCGCCGCGGTGTTCCGCATCGGTGAGGACGGCGCCAACATCGGCGCGCTGAGCGAATTGTTCGGCCACGTCTGGCGCGAACCCTTCATGGTACAGCCCTTCCTCCCCGAAGTGCGCGAGGGCGACAAGCGCATCGTGCTGGTCGACGGGGAAGTTGCGGGCGCGATCAACCGCGTGCCGGGCGCGGGCGAAATCCGCTCGAACCTCGCCGCCGGGGGAAGCGCGCATGCGACGCAGCTGACCGAGCGCGAGCGCGAGATCTGCGCCGCGCTGGCCCCCGAGCTCAAGCGGCGCGGTCTGCTGTTCGTCGGCATCGACGTGATCGGCGGCAAATGGCTGACGGAAATCAACGTCACCTCGCCCACGGGTATCGTCGTCATGGACGCCTTCAACGGCACCGACACCGCCGCCATGATCTGGGACGCGGTCGAGGCGAAAGTGGCCGCGCGGACCGGCGGGCGTACGGTAGCGGAGGGCCGCTGATGGACCTGACCCAGCTCGTCCTCGATGGCATCGCGCGGGGCGGTTACCTCGGCATCTTTCTGCTGATGGCGCTGGAGAATATCTTCCCCCCGATCCCGTCGGAGGTGATCATGGGGGTGGGCGGGATCAACGTCGCCGACGGGCGGATGGACGTGGTTCCGCTGATGCTCGCCGGGACCTTTGGCTCCACGCTGGGGAACTATGCCTGGTTTCTGGTCGGGCGGCGGTTGGGGATCGAGCGGCTGCGGCCGTTCGTCGAACGCTGGGGCCGCTGGCTGACGCTCGACTGGAAAACGGTCGAGCAGATGAACGCCTTTTTCCATCGGCACGGGCACTGGATCGTGTTCGGGGTCCGGTTCTCGCCGCTGTTTCGAACGATGATCTCCCTCCCCGCGGGCCTCGCTCGGATGGGGCATGTGCCCTTTCTGCTCTACACTTTTGCCGGGGCGGCGATCTGGAACGGGCTGCTGGTGTGGGCAGGCTGGCACCTCGGCACCAATTTCAGGGAGCTGGCGAAATGGACCGGGCCGGTAGTGGTCGCGTCGTTGGCGATCGTCCTCGTCGTTTATCTGTGGCGCGTGTTCACCTGGCGCCCGGACCCTCCCGTTCAGCCCTGATCGCTCGTCCCGCGCGGCAGCAGCGCGGCGGCGAGCGTCGCGAGAGCGGCGGCGCGTGCGCTGGCCAGCGTTGCAACATCTGACCGAAGCACCCTCGCCACGACGGCATCCTCCTCGCCTTCGATAAAGCGCAGTTGCAACGCCGCTTGGGTGAGCGGCGCCAACTCCCCAACCGCGTCCGCCAGCATGTCAACCAGTCGCTCCTCGAGCGCGCCGGAGGATGAGGGGGAGAGGTGCACCAGCGCCTGCGCGATCAGCCGCGGTTCGACGATGGCGGCGTTCCGGTAGCGGCGCGCGAGACGGGCGAGGCGCCGCTCCGCCAGCGCTTCCGGCAGCTTGCGGTCCGGGCCGCCGGGCATGTCGAGGAGGCGCGGGAGCATGCGACGTCGTCCACTGGCAGCCGCAACCGTTGCAGCCTCGTCAGATAGGCAACGGCGCCCGGTCGCCGCGCTTTAGGGCGCGCAATCCCCGCATTTTGTCGCGTCCCGACGTCGCGTCCGCGCCGGAGCCTAACCGCAAAACTTTGTTTACCCGAAGCGCGGCATAAACCCGCCATGGAATATCAGCCCGCACCCTTGATCGGCGACCATCAGCGCGAGCAGCGCATCGCAAAGCTCTTGGTTCTGGCGCTTTCTTCAGCGCGCGAGGAACGCGCGCGAATCGTGGTGCGCAATCTTTCGCCGCACGGCCTCGGCGCACGCGGCGATATTGACCTCCTCGCGTGTGAGCGGGTGACGGTGCACCTGCCCGGCGGGCGTGACGTGGCGGCGACGGTGCGCTGGGCGCGCAAGGGCAGCTTTGGCCTCGCCCTCGACGAGCGGATCGAGCCGGACGCGCTTCAGACGCGCGCGGTCGCGAGCCCTACGGAACTGCGCTCGCGCGATGATGCTCCGGGCTTTGAACCCCTTCGCGTCGCGCCGCAGCAAGCCAGGAGAAGCGGCTTTCGACGCAGCCATCGCGATCAGGTGTTGAGCGACAGCGGTTTCGCCGGGAGCGGCGTGTCGGACTGGCTCGACCGCGGCTAGGGCGCGCAGCGTAGAGGGTCGACCCATCCAGCAGAGCCAACTTGCGCGATTGTCGTTAGAGGACGTTGAGCGTACTCCAGCCGCGGCGGCAACGGCGACGACGCAGTCGAACCCTGCGAATAAGTTCATGGCTGGAGACGGTGCAGCAGGCGCGCCGCTGGTGACCCCTACGGGAATCGAACCCGTGTTTCAGCCGTGAGAGGGCCGCGTCCTAACCGCTAGACGAAGGGGCCAATGGGGTGCCGTCGTGGGCATCCAACCGGCGCTCCGACCGCGGAAAAGTGGTGACCCCTACGGGAATCGAACCCGTGTTTCAGCCGTGAAAGGGCCGCGTCCTAACCGCTAGACGAAGGGGCCAATCCTCCCGGCGCGAACCGGGGGCATCGGAGCGGTGCGCCCCCTAACGCGCGGCATGGGGCGCGGTCAAGGCTGCGGCGCGATCAATCCGCCGCCGCCGCATCGTCGAGGTGCATTTCGGCGCGGTCGCCTCCGCCCCAGTCGTCGCGCTTGATCCTCCCGGCGAGCCACCAGCGGCTCCCCGGCTTGGCGCCGAGCAGCGCCTGGCCGAGCGGGGTATCGACCGCGCGGAAGGCGACCGCCTTGAACGATCCGCCGTCGTCACCACTCGCGACGATGCGCAGATGATCGCCGTTCGCGCCAACGACGTCGGCCTTGATCAGCCGCACCGGCCCCGCGGCGACGCGCACCTGCGGCCAGCCGTGGCCGTAGGGGCCGCCCGCGGCGATGGCTTCGGCAAACGCCCCGCACACCCCGCGCGGGGAGAGCAGCGCGTCCAAGGACAGCGCGCGGTTGGCGCAGGCGTCGCGCACGTCCTCACCGAGCCGCTCGCACAGATATTCGGTGAGCGGCGCGACGCCGCCCGGCGCCACCGTCAGCCCTGCCGCCATCGCATGCCCCCCACCAGCGAGCAGCAACCCTTCGTCGCGCGCGGCGATCACCGCCTTGCCGAGATCGACTCCGGCGATCGACCGGCCCGAGCCCTTGCCCGTCCCGTCCTCCCCCAGCGCCACCACGATTGCCGGCAGGCCGAGCTTTTCCTTGAGCCGCCCGGCGACGATGCCGATCACGCCGGGGTGCCAGCCCGCCCCCGCCACCACCGCGACCGAGGCGTTGGCGCACAGCGCCGCGGCCGCATGCGCATCGTCGAGCACGCCCGCTTCGACCGCGCGGCGCTCTTCGTTGAGCCGGTCGAGTTCGGCGGCGATGGCGCGCGCTTCGGCCGGGTCTTCGGTGGTGAGCAAGCGCACGCCGAGGTCCGCCGCGCCGACGCGACCACCGGCGTTGATGCGCGGGCCGAGCGCGAACCCGAGCTCATGCGCGCCGGGCGCCGCCGACATGCGCGATGCATCGGCGAGCGCGGCGAGGCCGATGTTCTGCCGCCGCGCCATCACCTTCAACCCCTGCGCCACGAACGCACGGTTGAGCCCGGTGAGCTTGGCGACGTCGGCGACCGTCCCCAGCGCGACCAGATCGAGCAGGCTCATCAGATCGGGCGCGGGGCGGTCCGCGAAATAACCCTCGCCGCGCAGTCGCCGCACCAGCGCCGCGCCGAGCAGAAAAGCGACGCCGACCGCGGCGAGGTGACCGTGGGCGCGCGCTACGGCTCCCCCGTCGAGCCGGTTCGGATTGACCAGCGCGTGCGCGTGCGGGAGCTCGGTCGAGCATTGGTGATGGTCGACCACCACCACCTCCAGCCCCACGTCGCGCGCCGCAGCGAGCGCCTCGAACGCCTGCGCGCCACAATCGACGGTGACGACAAGATCGTAGCCGCGCGCCTTCAGCGCCACCAGCGCGTCGGCCGATGGGCCGTAGCCTTCGAGCAGCCGGTCGGGGATGTAGGCGTCCGCGCTCACCCCGAGTTGCCGTAGCAGCCGGATCATCAGCGCGGCGGACGTCGCGCCGTCGACGTCATAGTCGCCGAAAATGCACACCCGCTCCCCCCGCCACACGGCGTGGGCGAGCCGTTCCGCCGCGGCCTCCATGTCATCGAACTCGGCCGGGTCGGGCATGAAGCTGCGGATTGTCGGCGTACGCCAGTCGTCGATGGCCTCGCGCAGCGCGCCGCGGGCGAGGAGGATGCGGCTGACGAGGTCGTCGGGGCGATCCGTCGCCTCCTCCGCCCCATCGCGCCAGCGCCAGCGCTGCCCGCTGACCGAGCGCACCACGCCCAGCGCGGCGGGAGGCTCGTCCCGGCCGGGAGCGGGGGCGGGGGCGGCGCTCATCGGAGCACCGCCGCGCGGATTGCCTGCGCGTTGCGTGCGGGAAGGTCGATCAATTCGATGCCATCCGCGCCGACCGGGCCGGGCACGCCCAGCTTGATCCGTGCGAGGCCAAGCGCGCGGGCGATCGGGCCCTGCCGCACCTCTGCGCTGTGCACCGATTGTAGCGGGACGATATGGTGCACACGCTCGAAAAAGCCTTCGACGGTGTGCAGCACGTCGCCGACGATGCGCCACCCGCTGGTCCGGCTCTCGACCCAGCCCGCGACGCCGACGAGGAGCGCGACGGCGCCCACGACCCCGGCACTGATCTCCAGCGGCAATCGCGCGACTTGCGGGACCAGCATGCTGCAGGTGCCCAGCAGGAGGGAGAACATCGCCAGTCCCATCGCGGGCAGCATCGTCGCGCGCAGCGGCGGGCGGGTCCAGCCTTCGCGCGCGCCCTCCTCATAGCCTGCGCGATCGAGCGCGACTTCATGCAGGATGGTGTCGATCTCGGGCATCGTCGCAAACGGGGCGACGTCCTGCCCACGGCGTTCGGGGCTGGGCATGCCGTCGTCGCTCGCCTTTGTCGCCTGCCCGCCGAGGCTACGCAGCGAAAGGCGCCCGTAGCCCAGCCGCCGTTCGACAATGCCCATCGCCAGTCGCGCCGCCTGGACGCGCCTGATCGGGATGGTGACGTCGCTGCGGGTGATGAGCCCGCGTCGACGGCGAAACCCGCGCGGCACCCGCTCAAGCGTAAAGCCATGGTCGGTGAGAAAGGATCGGATGACGCCGGAGGCCAGTCCGACGGCGAGTGCCGCTGCGATGCCGAGCGGGACAAGCAGCCAGGTGGCGGCGGCGAACCATGCTTCCACCGCCGCGCTGTCGGGCAGCCATCGCTCGATCCAGCGGTCGGGAATGAAGCCATCAAAGGTTTGGAACAGACCCGCCGCGATGGCCACGAAGGTGAAGCTCATCGCGAACAGCCCGGACAGGAACACGCGCCCGCTGCTCATGGCGAAGATCAAGCGGCCGTGCTGTGCGTCCGCCACGCTATCATTGTGGTCGGCTGTGGGAAGCGCCGAGGCGCGCACGTCACGCAGCTGCGCGCGAAGCGCTTCGGCAAGGCCAGCGTCGATGCTGTCGAGGCTCGCGTCGGCACCCGCGCCACCGCCGGTATCGAAGCGGACGTGCGCCAGGCCGAACAGGCGGTCGAGCGCACGCTGTTCGATGTGAAGATCCTGCAAGCGCTCGTAGGGGATGGTGCGGTGCTGCTTGGCGATCACCCCGCTGTCGATGCTCACCGCATCTTCCCCCAGCGTCCAGCGAAAACGGGTGAAGCGGATGATCGCGCCGACACCGGCGACGAGGGCGATGGCCATGATCGCCGGGACGATCAGATGCCCGCGCCCGGTCCAGCCGATCGCCACCAGCGCCGGGATCAGCCCCGATAATGTGCCAGGCAGCGCGCGCACGACGTCGATCAGCGGGCTCGCGGGATGCAGTCGCTGCGGCACGCCCAGCGGCACCGCGAGGCGGCGACGACGCGGCGGCGGCGCGGGGAGCGCCACGTCCTCGCTCACAGCGGCTCCGTGACGATGCGCGCGCGGATCATGTCGCGCAGCGCATGTGCGCGCTCCAGCGGCAGCCCGGCGAGAACGACCTCGCTGTTATGGTTGCCGGCGGTGTGCACCACCAGCCGCGCGAGGCCAGCGGTGCGCTCGACAGGGCCCTGCTCCACGTCGATGTGCTGGACGCGCGCGAAAGGGACGATGGTGTCGCTGTGCCAAGTGCGCCCGTGCAGCACGCGCAGCTGATCGGCATCGACGCTGTGCGCCATCGCCGCGCGGCGCCGTGCCGGCAGCACGGCGAGCGCCCACAGCGCGACCAGCGCCGCCGGCACAATCAACAGCCCGCGAGGCAGGCCGATTTCCGGCAAGAAGAAGAGTTCCAAAACGGCAGCGGCGACCAGCAACGGCACCGCCAGCGTCGCACTCTGCAGCAACAGGACGCGCGTGTAGCTGCGCTCCGCGGGCACGAGGGCGGGGGGCTCGGCGAGGTGGGACGGGTCGACGGTCGACGGGTGGGCGGGAACTCTCTCGGTCACGAGGAATTCCTTACAGGCCGGTGGCAACGGCGACCAGCCCATCCCGCAAGGGGGTTGCCACCATGGTTCTAAAGCGATCGGTCGGGCGGTCGTAAACGGGGCGTGACGCCCGCATCTGACATGAACCCCATTGCCAAACCCGATTCCGGGCGAGGGGGCATTGCGCCCGCCGCCACCCGACCAGAGCCTGGTGCGCTCGACCAGCCGACATCGCTCGAGCGGGCGATGGCGCGGCAAATCCTGAAGCGCGCCGGGGTCGCACTCGCGGCGTGTAGCTCGATGGCGAGCAACGCATCCGAACCCGCGCCTGCCGCCGGAGTGCGGGGGCGGGTCGGGGCGCGGGTGATGAGTGCCGTGTCGCTGCATGGCGGCCAAATTTCCACCGCCACGCCGCGTAGCGTGGCGACGGTCCCGGTCACGCCGCGCCCCACCATCCGCCGCGATCCCGCGAGCGGCCGCGAGCTGCGTATCTACGACATGCCCTGAACGGGGGCGCCGTAAGCGCGCGCCACCCATTGCGCTTTGACACCCCCGCCGCCATCTCGGCGCGGTTCATGCGGCATCGCAATCTTCCCTCCGATCCGGCGCAGGCCGATCCGCCGATGTGGGCGACGCTGCGGCGGTTCGGGCCCTACCTCTGGCCGCGCGCGGATCGTTCGCAGCAGGGCCGCATCGTCGGCGCGGGCGCGATGGTGCTCGCCTCCAAGGCGGTGCAGCTGTCGATGGGCTTCCTCTACGCCGCGGCGCTGAACCGCATGGCGCCGGGGATGGAGCCTGCGGTCGCGCTCGCCATTGCGCTGGTCGGCGCCTATGCGCTGACGCGCTTCACCGGCGTGCTGTTCGACAATCTGCGCAACACCATTTTCGAGCGCGTCGGTCAGAATGCCACCCGTCACCTCGCCGTGGCAGTGTTTGCGCACCTTCACGCGCTGTCGCTGCGCTTTCACCTCTCCCGCCGTACGGGGGAGGTGACCAAGGTCATCGAGCGCGGGACCAAGAGCATCGACACGATGCTCTACTTCCTCCTCTTCAACATCGCGCCGACGCTCATCGAGCTGGCGGCGGTGCTGGTGATCTTCACGCTCAAATTCTCGCCCTGGCTGGCGGTCGCGACGCTGGTGGTGGTCGCGATCTATCTCGCCTTTACGCGCAAGGTGACCGACTGGCGCAACGCGCTGCGCGCGCAGATGAACGAGCTCGACACACTCACCGTATCGCGCTCGGTCGACAGTCTGCTCAATTACGAGACGGTGAAATATTTCTCCGCCGAACCGCGGGAGGTCGCGCGTTACGAGCAGGTGGCGCAAAAATACGCCAACGCCGCGGTAAAGAGCGAAAACAGCCTCGCCTGGCTCAACGTCGGCCAGTCGCTGATCACCAATGCGATGATGGCGGGTGCGATGGGCTTCACGGTGTGGGGCTGGTCACGTGGGATGTTCAGCGTCGGCGACGTCGCGCTGGTCAACACGCTGCTGATGCAGCTGTTTCGCCCGCTCGACCTTCTCGGCATGGTCTATCGCACCATCCGGCAGGGGCTGGTCGACATGGCGGCGATGTTCGCCCTGACCGACACCGCGCCAGAGATCGCCGATCGCCCCGACGCCCCCGACCTGTCGGTATCCGGCGCTGAGGTGCGGTTCGAGAACGTGCGCTTTGGCTACGAACCCGACCGCGAAATCCTGCACGGGGTGAGCTTCACCGTTCCTGCCGGCACCTCGCTTGCGATCGTGGGGCCCTCAGGTTCGGGCAAGTCGACCATCGCGCGGTTGCTGTTCCGCTTCTTCGACGTGAACGATGGCCGCATTCTGATCGACGGGCAGGACATCCGCGACGTCGCCCAGGCGAGCCTGCGCCGCGCGATCGGCATCGTCCCGCAGGATACCGTGCTGTTCAACGACAGCATCGGCTACAACATCGCCTACGGCCGCGACGGCGCAGGCGAGGCGGAGGTGCGCGCGGCTGCCGAGGGCGCGGCGATCGGCGCCTTCGTCGAAAGCCTGCCGCAGGGTTATGACACAGAAGTCGGCGAACGCGGGCTCAAGCTGTCGGGCGGGGAAAAGCAGCGCGTCGCGATCGCGCGCACCCTGCTCAAGAACCCGCCGCTGCTGATCCTCGACGAAGCGACCAGCGCGCTCGACAGCCGCACCGAAGCGGCGATCCTCGATACGTTGGAGCGGGTCGCAGCGAATCGCACCTCGATCGTCATCGCGCACCGGCTGTCGACGGTGATGCGCGCCGACCGCATCCTGGTGCTCGACCGCGGGCATGTGCGTGAGAGCGGCACCCACGCCGAACTGCTCACCGCCAACGGCGTCTATGCGGAAATGTGGGAGCGCCAGCAGGCGGAAGCCGACCAGCTCGCCGCGGCGTGACGTTCAGCGCCGCGACAGCGGCGCAGGCGCAACTTCGCCTCCAACACGCCTCGCGACGCATACCGCCCCTTGCTCACGGGCAGGCGGCGCGTCAGAGGTGTTGCACCGGTCCGTGAAGGCGCGAGGGGCGATCTTTCGTGCGCGTCGTCAGTCGGACAAGTCTTGGAGAGACGCTTCGATGCCGCATTCCCCCCGCCGCGCGCGCCGCGCCGCGACCCTTGCCACCCTGCTCGCCGCGACCAGCGCGCTCGCCGCCTGCGCCACGACGGAAACTGGAACGATGACGACCGACGGCAGCACTGCCGCTCGCCCGACCACCGCGGCGACGACCCCGCTGCCGGCCGGCAATGTCCTCACCGAAGCGTGGACCGGCCCCTACAGCGGCGTGCCTGCGTGGGACCGGCTGCGCACCGCCGACTTCCCCGCCGCCTTCGAGCGCGCGATGGCGGAGATGCGCGGCGAATATGCGGCGATCAAGAACAACCCCGCGCCCGCAACCTTCGACAATGTGTTCGTGCCGATGATGCGTGCGGGCCAGACCTTCAGCCGCGTCTATTCCTACTGGGGTGTGCAGACCTCCAACCTCTCGAACCCCGAAGTCCAGCGGCTCGAGGCCGAGTGGGAGCCGCGGCTCAGCGCCTTTTTTGACGAGATGCGGCTCGACCCGGCGATGTTCGCGCGGGTGAAGTCGGTCTACGACCGTCGCGACGCGCTTGGCCTCAATGCCCAGCAGCGCCGCATCGTCGAGCGCTCTTACGAGGAATATGTGCGCAACGGCGCCAACCTCGACCCCGCGGGCAAGGCGCAGCTGACGCAGATCAACACCCAGCTCGCCGGGCTGTTCGCGGAGTTCTCCGCCAAGCTGCTCGCCGACGAACAGACCTACACCTTCGTCACCGACCGGGCGAAGCTGGCCGGGCTCGAGCCCGCGTTCGTCGAAAGCCTCGCCGCGGCCGCGACCGCGCAGGGGCGCACCGGGCAGTGGGCGATCAAGAACACCCGCTCGAGCGTGCAGCCGGTGCTCCAGTTCGCGCAGGATCGCGGGCTGCGCCAGCAGGTGTGGCAGGCGTTCACGCGGCGTGGTGACAATCCGGGCGCCAACAATACCGGCGCGACGATCGCGCGCATCCTCGAGCTGCGGCAACAGCGTGCACGGCTGCTCGGCTTCGAGAACCATGCGCAATATCGCATGCAGGACACGATGGCGAAGTCGCCCGATCGCGCGATGGATCTGATGATGCGCGTCTGGCGCCCTGCGGTCGCGCGAGTGCGCGAAGAAGTGCGCGACATGCAGGCGATCGCCGACCAGGAGGCGCGCACCAACCGCACGCAGCCGATCACGATCGAGCCGTGGGACTATCGTTTCTACGCCGAAAAGGTTCGCAAGCAGAAGTACGACCTCTCCGAAGACGAGGTGAAGCCGTACCTCCAGCTCGACAAGATGGTCGAGGCGATGTTCTGGTCGGCGGGCGAGCTCTACGGGCTCAACTTCCGTGAGAACACTGGGACAATCCCCGTGTTCGAGCCTGCCGTGCGCACCTTCGAGGTGACCAACCGCCAGACGGGCGCGCATGTCGGCGTGCTCTACCTCGACAATTACGCGCGCGACGGGAAGCGGTCGGGGGCGTGGATGACCACCTACCGCGACCAGCGCCGCATGGCGCCGGCGCAGACGGTGATAGCGTCGAACAACAACAACTTCACCCGCGCCGCCGCGGGGCAGCCGACGCTGATCAGCCTCGACGATGCCTCGACGCTGTTCCATGAATTCGGCCACGGCATCCATTATCTGCTGCAGAATGTGGAGTATCCCGCGCTCGCCGAAGTGCCGCGCGACTTCGTCGAATATCCGAGCCAGGTGAACGAGAATTGGCTCACGACGCCGCAGGTCCTCAGCCGCTTCGCGCGTCACTACCAGACCAACCAGCCGATGCCGCAGTCGCTGATCGACAAGATCACCAACAGCGGCAAGTTCAACCAGGGCTTCGACACGGTCGAGTATCTCGCAAGCGCGATCCTCGACATGCAGCTGCACAACCGCTCGACCCCGGTGACCGACATTGCCGCGTTCGAGCGCACCGCGCTGGCGGAACTCGGCATGCCGCGGGAGATGGTGATGCGTCACCGCCTGCCGCAGTTCGGGCACCTGTTCAGCTCCGACGCCTACTCGGCGGGCTATTACAGCTACCTGTGGTCGGAGACGATGGACGCGGACACCTGGGCGGCGTTCACCGAAGCGGGCAATCCGTTCGACCGCGCAACGGCCGACCGCTTCCGCTCGCTGCTGTTGTCGACCGGCAACGAAACCGACCGCGCCGAGGCCTATCGCGCCTTCCGCGGTCGCGACCCCGACGTGCGCGCGCTGCTCGCCAAGCGAGGCTTCCCGACCAACTGATCGGGTGAGCTGAGCAACGGGCCGGCCTCCCTCCGGGGAGCGCCGGCCCTTTTGCGTTCAGCCGCGACGCTCCGCGAAAAAAGTGCGCAGCAGCTCCGCGCTCTCTTCTGCGAGCACGCCGCCGTAGCAGTCGGGGCGATGGTGGATCGTGGGCTGGCTGAACAGGCGCGGGCCGTGCACGACCGCGCCGCCCTTGGGATCGTCGGCGCCCCAGTAGAGACGCGCGATGCGGGCGTGCGCGATCGCACCCGCGCACATTGCGCACGGCTCGAGCGTCACCCACAGCTCGCACTCCGTCAGCCGCTCGCTGCCGAGGTTCCGCGCCGCCGCGCGCATCGCGACGATCTCCGCGTGCGCGGAGGGGTCACACTGCGCGCGCGGGGCGTTGGCGCCCTCCCCGACGATGGCGCCGCGGTGCACGACCACCGCGCCCACCGGCACTTCCCCGGCGACGGCAGCGGCGCGCGCCAGCTCCAGCGCGCGCGCCATGTGGGGGGAGGGGGGGAAGGGGGAGAGCATCGCCCGCGCCGATACAGAAGGTCAGGCGGGTTGACGAATCTCCGCAGGCTGACTAAGCGCGCAGCCTTTCCGGCCACGGTCGAACACAGGATTTCAAGTCATGTCGCGCATCTGCGAACTGACGGGCAAGGGCCGTCAGGTGGGTCACAATGTGAGCCATGCCAACAACAAGACCAAGCGCACCTTCCTTCCCAACCTGCACAATGTGACGCTGATCAGCGACGCACTGGGGCAGAGCGTGAAGCTGCGCGTATCGACCCACGGCCTGCGCTCGGTGGAGCACAATGGCGGGCTCGACAACTGGCTGGTCA
The DNA here is from genome assembly GCA_936933955.1 of uncultured Sphingopyxis sp. Classification (GTDB taxonomy): domain Bacteria; phylum Pseudomonadota; class Alphaproteobacteria; order Sphingomonadales; family Sphingomonadaceae; genus Sphingopyxis. The sequence continues at coordinate 13,055 of CAKZIN010000042.1, forward strand.
AGACGAAGGACGATCAGCTGTCGCTGAAGGCGCGCCGCCTGAAGCGCGACATCGTCAAGAAGCTCGCGGGCGGCACGGAAGCTGCCGCCGCCTGATTCGGGGCCTTTCCGCCCACAGTTTTTCGAAACCCCCGTTGCGGCGACGCGGCGGGGGTTTCGCTTATTCAGGCCAGCGTAGCTTGAGCAGCAGGCTGCGCTGCCAGCGATGGGCGTTGTCGTCACTCACCAGCCAGATGAAGCGCTCGCCGCGCTCGTGAGTGACCGCGATCCCCTCATAGTTATCCTGCCAATCGCCCGCAGGCACGCGCGCGAGCAGGCGCGCTTCGATCGGTCCGTCGCCGCGGAGCTGGCGCGCGTCGACCACCGCGATGGCGCTATCCCATCGCCACGGCAGGCCGAAACTGCGATGGAGCACGAGCACGCGCCCGTCATGCAGCGCGGTCGCATCCGTCACCGCTCCTCGGTCTTCGGTCGCGTAACGCCGCACGCTCGGCGCAGTGACGTCCGAAAAGGGGTCGCCGCCATAGGTGAGCGCAACGGACCCGCCAGCGTCGTCCCACAGGCGTTCCGAGAGTACGAGCAGGCGACCGTCGGCCAACCAGGTCATCGCCTCCGGCCCTGAATTGTTGGTCCAGCGCCGCATCGGGGGGTCGCGACGAAATCGCGTTGCGCGCAACTGGTCGTCGGCGAGCGCCAGTCGCGGCGGGGCTTCGAGCCCGGCGATCCACCCGCCGTCACGTCGCGCCACGATCGATTCGGTATCAAACCTCGTCGAATTGCCGCGCTGCCCGGCTCGCGCGGTCAGCTGATCCCAGCGTTGGTCGAGCAGCCGTCTGTCGGCCCCGATCCGCAGCGAAAGCAGCCGGCCCGAATCGGTGAGCAGCACGACGCTCGTCGCGCCGGTGCGGGGCTCCGGCGCGACCTTCGCAAAGGCGGAGAATCCGCCCAGTCGCCGGTCGGGCGCGACGATCTCCCATGCGGCAACCATCTCGAGCGGACCGAAATGCGCGGTTCCCGTTGCGAGCGGAACCAGCGCGACCGGCGCGTTGAGGGGCTGCGGGCGGCGAACCCTCGTCGTCGACAGGAGCATCAGCAGCGCCGCGACCATGGCGCCGATCAGCGTGGAAAGGCGTCGCCGCGACATGACGCGGGCGCTTTGTCGCAGCAATCGTTCGCTCGCAAGCGTGGGAACTTCGGCCCGTCTGCGCATGAACGCCACGCAACCGTGCCGTTCAGCATCGATGCAAGCTGGTTCTCGCATTTCTGACGTCACGATCCGCTGCGCTGTCCCCCCCCATCAGCCACCAGGACGTCGACCGGAGAGAAGCGATGAAGAAGCTCACACTTGTCCTTGCGACCGCCGCCACGCTGGTGACCGGCGCCACTGCCCCCGCCATGGCGCACGGCCGCCATCACCGCGACCGCTACGAGCAGCGCTACGATCGCTACTACGACCAGCGCGGTTACGGCGATTATCGCGGCTACGATCAGGGCTACGACCGCGGTTATTATCAGCAGCGCAATTACCGCTGCAACAATGGCACCACCGGCCTGATCGTCGGCGGCGTCGCAGGCGGTCTGCTCGGTCGCGAGGTCGTCCGGCGTGACCGCACCGCGGGCGCGATCATCGGCGGTGCCGTCGGCGCGCTGGCGGGCCGTCAACTCGAACGTGCGGGCAGCAATCGACGCTGCTGAGCCCGTCGGGTGCGTGAGGGCAGACCCCACCCTCCCCAAGCTCTCACGCATCTGCGAAGGCGCGCGTCGGACCCCCGGCGCGCGCCTTTTCCTTTACGTGAACGAGGGTTGTGAACCACGAGCCCGACCGATAGGACAGGGTCAAACTTCCGCAGCGCCAGTCCGGCCTGCATGATGAATTCGAAAGGCGTCGCCGATGGCGGACCGGGGGTCGAACTACCCCGCCCCGCGGCCCGCCGCTTCGCAGGGCGCGTCATGGCGCGACCGCGTTG
>CAKZIN010000043.1 GCA_936933955.1 uncultured Sphingopyxis sp.
GCGCGACGCTGCGTCAGCTCCTCGGCGCGAAGGTTGGCGAGGTTGAGCGCGCGATCCTGCGCCGCCACCAGCTGCCGCCGCTCCGCCAGCGCCGCTTCCAGCACCGCTGTGCGGGCGCGCACCTGGGGCAGCAGCCCGTCGAGCAGAGCCCGCGCGTGGATCATCTCCCCCACCGTGGCGGGCGCGGCGAGCAGGCTTGCAGGCGGGCGGCGGGAGAGGAGTTGCAGCGCGGCCATCAGCTCGCTGAGCGGCGCCTCCGCCTCGGCGATGCGGCGGCGGCTCTCCGCCACCCGCGCGCGGGCTTCGGCGACCTGCGATCGGGCCGCCAAGAGCCTCGCCTCCGATGCCTGGATGGCGCTGGCGAGCGCGGCGAGACGCGCGCGATCGGCCTCGGCGCTGTCACGCGCAGCCTCGGCCTGCTGCCCCAGGCGCGCAGCAGCGACGTCGGCGGCGCGCGCCTGACGTTCCGCCTCCCCGCGAGCCGAGCGCTGCGCCGCAAGCTCGGCGCTGAGCGCGTCGCCCAGCGGCGTCCGCACCACGTTCTCGACCGCCGGAGCAGGGGCGGCGGCGCGGCTCCACCAAGCGAACGCGCCCGCGATCATCAGCGTGGCTGCGAGCGCGATCAGGCCGAGGCGCGCGGCGGTGCTCATGCGCGGTGGTAGGGGTGGCCGGAGAGGATCGCCGCGCTGCGCCACAGCTGCTCGGCGAGCATCGCGCGGGCGAGCATGTGTGGCCATGTCATCCGCCCCAGTGACAGCAGCCCGTCCGCGCCGGCGCGCTCCGCATCGCTGAACCCGTCGTCGCGGCCGAGCACGAACCGCAGCGTCGCGACCCCATCGTCGCGCCAACGCCCAATGCGTCCTGCGAGGCCTGCGCTGTCGAGCAACTCCCCACGCTCGTCGAGCAGCATCGTGCGGCTACGCGGCGGCGCGGGCGGGATCGCCTTTCCGGTCATCGGCAGTTCGATGACCTCCGCCTCCCACGGCAGGCGGGCGAGGTAGCGGTCGACGATGGCGGCTTCAGGATCGCGTCCGATCCGGCCATGCGCGATGATCTGGACGCGCACGTTCGGTCGGCCCGGCGGCGCGGTTCAGGCCGGGGCGGCGCTGGCTCGCGCGGGCGCGGTGGCCCCGCTCGCGGCGTCGCCCCACATCCGCTCGAGATTGTAGAAGCTGCGCACTTCGGGGCGGAAAATATGCACGATCACGTCATTGGCGTCGATCAGCACCCAGTCGGCGGCGGGCAGCCCTTCGATCCGCGCGTTGCCGAAGCCTTCGTCCTTCATCCGCCGCGCGATCTTGTCCGCCATCGCCGCGACGTGCCGGGTCGAGCGCCCGGAGGCGATGACCATATGGTCCGCAATCGCGCTCACCCCGGCGAGCGGGATCGAAACGACCTCGATCGCCTGATCCTCGTCGAGCTGGTGCATGATGAGCTGGTGCAGCGGGTCGCTGTCGAGCGGGCGCACAGGCGCGGCAGGCGTCACAAATTCTCCGTGGAAAGCGCGGGGGTTGTCCCCGCGGGAAAGAGCGGTCGGTGCGTCACCGGGTCATGGCTGAGCCGCAGCGGTTCATGTTGCGCCCAGTCGGGTTGCGCCGCGCGGATGGCGCTCGCCGAGCGCGTGTCCGCGGGAAAACGCAGCAGAACGATGGCAGGAAGGCTCCAGTCGGTCCACTCCAAGGCGCAAGTGGCGGGGCGTTCGTAGCGTCCCAGCCAGCCCATCGCGACCGCCGCGCGGGCCGGGGCATCATATCCGGGCCGCGCGATCACCGCAATCGGCATCTCCCGCGCGATCCCGCGCCAGTCGCGCCACAGGTGCAACTGGGCGAGATTGTCCGCGCCCATCAGCCACATGAAGCGTCGCTTGGGGTAGCGCCGCTTGAGCGCGCGCAGCGTGTCGATGGTGTAGCGGGTGCCGAGCTCGCGCTCGATCGCAGTCGGACGAATGCGCGAGCCGCGAGCCACGCGATGCGCCGCAGCCAGCCGCCGCTCGATGGGCGCCATCCCCGCCTTTGGCTTGAGCGGATTGCCTGGCGACACAAGCCACCAAACCTCATCCAGCCCCAGCGCCGCGATAGCCGCAAGGCTGATCGCGCGATGCCCGCCATGCGCCGGATTGAAACTACCGCCGAGGAGTCCGGTGCGCGTCAGGGGCGTGGCTCATTACTGGTCGGCATCGCCTGGATCATAGCTCTTGCGCGATGCACGCAAAGGCGCAAATCTTTCGCGCAGGGGGGGCGTCATGCCGAATGCACTGCGAATAATCCTCGCGCTGCTCGCAGGAGCGATCGTCGCGATCCTCGTCGTCGCCGGGGTCGAATATGCCGGGCACGCCACCGCTCAACCAGATGCCGCATGGGTCGTCGCCGCGTTCGCGCCCGGCTTTGGGGCGCTCGTCGGCGGTGTGCTCGCGATCCTGCTGGCGCGGTGGCGTTACGCCGGCTGGGTGCTGGCCGTCATCCTCGCCGCGCTCGCCGCCATTAACTTGATGAGCTTTGCGCATCCGCAGTGGTTCGCGCCGGTGGTCGGCATCGCGCTGGTGATCGGCGGGTGGTTGGCGACACGGATCGGGCTACGCACGAGCGCTCCGAGATGAGCGCCGATGCGCCATTCAACACGCTCGCCGCACTGCTGCGCCCTTATGCCGGGCGGATGCAGGTGAAACGCGACGACGCGCAGGAACTCTATCTCGAAGAAACTCGGTCGGGGACCAAACCGCAGCTGTTCGCAGCGGTGCAGATCAAGAAGAGCTATGTCGCGCTTCACGTGTTCGCGTTGTATCTTCACCCTGAATGGGTAGCGGACCTGTCCGAACCGCTGCGCAAACGGATGCAGGGCAAGAGCTGCTTCAACTTCCGCCCGAGCGACGACATACCCGTCGCCGAACTCACGGCGTTGCTCGAACGAGCGGAAATAGCGCTGGGATAAGGCCGTCCGGTCGTAACTAAACCACCCGCTCGGCCACCAGACTCTCCACCACTGCGGGATCGGCCAGCGTCGATGTATCGCTGAGCGCGGCGGCGCTGACCTCTCCCTCCGCGATCTTGCGCAGGATGCGGCGCATGATCTTGCCCGAGCGGGTCTTGGGGAGCGACGGCGCGAACTGGATCGCGTCGGGGGTGGCGATCGGGCCGATTTCGCGGCGCACCCATTGCGTCAGCTCGCCGCGCAGCTCCTCGGAAGGCGCGTCGCTCGCGTTCAAGGTCACATAGGCATAGATGCCCTGGCCCTTGATGTCGTGCGGCATGCCGACAACTGCGGCTTCGGCGACTTTGGGATGCGCGACCAGCGCGCTTTCGACCTCAGCCGTGCCCATGCGATGGCCGGAGACGTTGATCACGTCATCGACGCGGCCGGTGATCCAGTAATAGCCGTCGGCATCGCGTCGGCACCCGTCACCGGTGAAGTAACGCCCCGGGTACGTGCTGAAATAGGTCTGGAAAAACCGCGCATGGTCGCCCCACACGGTGCGCATCTGCCCCGGCCAGCTCTTGGCAATACAGAGGTTGCCCTCGCACGCGCCTTCCAGCTCGCGTCCGTCGCTGTCGACGATCTGCGGCACCACGCCGAACAGCGGCTTGGTGGCAGAGCCGGGCTTGAGGTCGGTCGCGCCCGGCAGCGGAGAGATCATCGCGCCGCCGGTTTCGGTCTGCCACCAGGTATCGACGATTGGGCAGCGCCCTTCGCCGACGACGCGGTGATACCATTCCCACGCCTCCGGGTTGATCGGCTCCCCCACCGAGCCCAGAAGCCGCAGCGAGGACCGCACCGTGTTCTTCACCCACGCATCCCCCTCCCGCATCAGCGCGCGCAGAGCGGTGGGGGCGGCGTAGAAAATCTCGACCTGATGCTTGTCGATGACCTCCCAGAAGCGGCTGGGGGTGGGATGGTTGGGCACCCCTTCGAACATCAAAGTCGTCGCCCCGTTGGCGAGCGCGCCGTAGACGACATAGCTGTGCCCGGTGACCCAGCCCACGTCGGCCGCGCACCAGAACACCTCGCCCTCGCGATAGTCGAAGACGTAGCGGTGGGTCATCGACACCCAGGTGAGATAGCCGCCGCTGCTATGCAGCACCCCCTTGGGCTTACCCGTCGAGCCCGAGGTATAGAGGATAAACAGCGGGTCCTCCGCCGCCATCGGCTCCGCCGGGCAGTCGGGCGAGGCCGCCGCGACGAGCTGCGCGTAGGGAAGGTCGCGCCCCTCCTCCATCGCCACGTCCGCGCCGGTGCGCGCGACGACGATGACGTGCTCGACGCTTGGGCACTGGGGCAGCGCCTCGTCGACATTGGCCTTGAGCGGCACGCGTTTGCCGCCGCGCAGCCCTTCGTCTGCGGTGATGATGAGGCGGCTGTCGCAGTCCTGAATGCGCCCGGCGAGCGCCTCTGGGGAGAAGCCGCCGAACACCACCGAATGGATCGCCCCGATCCGCGCGCAGGCGAGCATGGCCACCGCCGCCTCCGGGATCATGGGAAGGTAGATGGTGACACGGTCGCCCTTGGCGATGCCCAGCGCGCGCATCGCGCTCCCCAGACGGCAGACGCGGTCGTGGAGGTCGCGGTAGCTGATCCGCGCGCTTTCCGACGGATCGTCGCCCTCCCAGATGATCGCGGTCGCATCGCCGCGTTCGGTAAGATGTCGGTCGAGGCAGTTGGCCGCGACGTTGAGCACGCCATCCTCGAACCAGCGAATGCGGAAGTCGGCTTCGTCGAAGCTGCAGTCGCCCGCCTTCGTCGGCGGCGTCATCCATTCGAGGTGCATCGCCTCGCGCAGCCAGAAGCGCGTCGGATCTTTCGCCACTTCCTCGCACATCCGATCGCGCGCGCCTGCGTCGATCATCGCCCGCTCCGCCCACTTGGCGGGCACCGGATAGACATGCTCTTCAAACATGCGCGGCTCCCCCTTCAGCAAGAGATTGCCGCAGGCTGAGCTGGTTGTGAAGGGGAGCGGGGTCCGGACGTGTCCCTCCCCTATAAGGGGAGGTGGCTTCGCGTGAGCGAGGTCGGAGGGGTGACACGCGTCGAGACGGGCGCGAGCACGAGACGGCGACGCCCCTCCGTCAGCCTGCGGCTGCCACCTCCCCCTTGCAGGGGAGGCACGAGACCGCGGTTGCCACACGTCGCCGCGTCGCTAAGTCACGCACCATGCCGTTCGTCCGCAAAGCCCTCCGCGCTCTCGTCTGGGGTGTCGCGTGGCTCGTCATCGTGGCTGGCCTCGCCCTCACGATCATCCCGCAAGCGCTCGACCGCATCTATTACGAGGGGCCGCTGAGCGGGCATTTCGACGGCGAGCGTTTCTTCAATCCGGGTGGCGACGACACCTTCCGCATGCCCGCCGGCCGATCGCGCGGGGGGTTTTTGCTGCGCTGGCTGACCGGCAGCGAGGATCGTCCCGCCTGGCCCGAGCGGGTCGCGGTCACGCCAGGTTACGGCGATACCGCACTCGTCGCCTGTCCGGCGCAGGAGCGCACCCCGGCGGAACCCTGGGCACGCTGCAACGCGGGCGAGCTCGACCGCCAAGCGATGAGCGTTACCTGGGTCGGCCACGCGACGGCGCTGGTGCAGACCGCGGGCTTCGCCATGCTCACCGATCCGATCTGGTCGGACGTCGCCGGGCGCTGGGGCATCGGCCCGCGGCGCGTCGCTGCGCCGGGGGTGCGGATCGAGGATCTGCCGCGCATCGACCTCATCGTCATCAGCCACAACCACTATGACCACATGGACCTCGATACGCTGCGGCGGCTGTGGGAGCGTGACCGGCCGCTGATCGTCACCGGCCTTGGTAACGACACCATCCTGGCCAAGGCGGGCATCCCCTCCCGCGGGCTCGACTGGGGCGGAGTCGCCGAACACCCCAAGGGCGTGCGCGTGCGGGTCGAGCGAAACCATCATTGGGGCAGCCGCTGGGGCACCGACCGCAACCGCGCGCTGTGGTCCGCCTTCACCGTCGATACGGCCGCCGGGCGCGTCTATTTCGCTGGCGACACTGGCATCGGCGACGGGCGCTGGCCGGGCGAGGCCGTCGCCGACGGAGTGCCTGTCCGGCTCGCCATCCTGCCGATCGGCGCGTTCCGCTTCGCGCCGGAGATGATGGGCACCGGCAGCCACATCGGCCCGGAGGATGCGATCCGCGTGTGGGACCGGCTCGGCCGTCCGCCGACGCTGCCGATCCACTGGGGCACCTTTCGCCTTTCCAACGAAGCCTACGCGACGCCGCCGCGCATGCTGGCTGCGCTGCAGGCCTGCCTCGGCAACCAGCGCGAGATTTTTGCAGCCAAGACGATCGGAGCGACGTGGCGGGTTCCGGGCGTAGGGGCGCGCGATGCTGTGGTGGACGAGGCGCGCCTCAGCGAATGCGCCCGCACTCCTGCCGTGACGGCGCTTCCCTGACGCGCACGAACTTTTTCTTGGCGTGCCCTTGAAGCGAATCTGCCTTCGCCTATTTCAGGGGAGTGCGGGCCGGGCCCCTCTGGCACGGCGGTGACCTCCTCCCCCCCTTGGTCGCCGCGGTGTGATGTCGGTTCGTATCGGGACTGCCGCGTTTTCGGACGCGCGACGCCCGAGGGTCCGGCGTAGATACCCTCCCTCCCCCCAACTACGCCGGACCCACCTCGGGTGGTGACCCGCCGTGCCTTCCAGCGCGGCGGGTTCAGTTTCGTGACCTCAACCTTTGCGCCGAGGGGCGAGACATGGATCTTTGGGCAAATTTCGCGGGGACGCCGATCATCTTCTGGATCGGCTTTCTCGTGCTGGTGGTGGTGCTGACCGCATTCGATCTCGGCCTGCTGCACCGCAAGGACCGGGAGATGGGGATCGCCGAATCCCTCAAGCTCTCCGCCTTCTACATCTCGATCGCGCTGCTGTTCGGGGTGTGGGTGTGGATGGAGCGTGGGCCCGAGCTGGGCATGGCCTATTACACGGGCTTCTTCATCGAAAAGGCGCTGTCGATCGACAATGTCTTCGTCATCAGCCTGATCTTCACCTATTTCGCGATCCCGCGCATGTATCAATATCGCGCGCTATTGTGGGGGATCATCGCGGTCATCGTCCTGCGCGGCATCATGATTGCTGCGGGTGCAGCGCTGGTGCAGCAATATTACTGGGTACTCTACATTTTCGCGGCGTTCCTCGTGTTCACCGGCATCAAGATGCTATTCGCCGGCGATCAGGAGATGGACGTTTCCAAGAATCCGGTGGTGAGGTTCCTCTCGCGCCGGCTCAACGTGACGCCGGAGCTGCACGGGCAGAAGTTCATCGTCCGCGTGCCCGATGCAAAGACGGGCAAGCTGGTGCGCGCGGTGACGCCGTTGTTCTTGGCGCTGGTGGTCATCAACCTCGCCGACCTCGTGTTCGCGGTCGATTCGGTGCCGGCGATATTTGCGATCACCACCGACACCTTCGTCGTCTACACCTCGAACATCATGGCGATTTTGGGGCTGCGCGCGCTCTATTTCGCGCTCGCGGCGATGATCCACCGCTTCCACTACCTCAAATATGCGCTCGCGCTGGTGCTGGTGTTCATCGGGTCGAAGATCTTCATCTCCGACTTCCTGCTCGGCGGGGAGAAGTTCCCGACGCTGATCAGCCTTGGCGTGACCTTTGGCCTGATCCTCGGCGGGGTGCTGTTCTCGCTGTGGAAGACGCGCGGGGAGGAGGAGCCCGACTGGCCCGCCTGAACGCTCAGCCCAGCACCGCACGCATGCGGTGCAGGTAACGGGCGAGCGTATCGATCTCGACGTTGACCGCGCTCCCGACTCGCCAGTCGGCGAGCGTGGTCACGTCCCAGCTGTGCGGGATGATGTTGAGTTCGATCACCGCCGCGCCGCCGGGTTCGTCGCCGACCGCGTTGACGGTCAGCGACACCCCGTCGAGCGCGATCGACCCCTTGGGCGCGACGTAGGGGGAAAGGTCGGCGGGCACCCGCAGCGCCACGCGGTGGCTGTCGCCGACCGGCTCCACCGCCACCACCTCCCCCACGCCGTCGACATGGCCCGAGACGATGTGCCCGCCGAGCTCGTCGCCGACGCGGAGCGATCGTTCGATGTTGAGGCGGCGGCCCGCCGCCCACATGCCCGGCGCGGTGCGTGAGAGCGTTTCCTGGCTGACATCGACCGCGAACCAGTCGGCGCCCTTCTCGACAACCGTCAGGCAGGTGCCAGAACAGGCGATCGACGCGCCGATGGCGACCGTGTCGAGCGGCTGCGTGACGCCGATCACCAGCCGCAGGTCGCCGCGATGCTCGGCTTCGCGGATGATGCCGATGTCGGTGACGATGCCGGTAAACATTCGCGTGGCGCTCCTAGTCTGCGGCGCGTTGGTAGAGTTCCATGCGGTCCGCGCCAAGCTGCCGCGTTTCGCACAGCCGCCAGCGCCCATGCACAGCGACAAGGTCGGTGATGCCGAGGTCGCCCACTCCGGGTAGCGCATCGCCGCCCAGCACCACCGGCGCGCGGTAGAGCAGCAGCCGGTCGACGAGCCCCGCGCGCAGGAATGAAGCGGCGGCGCCCGCTCCGCCCTCCATCAGCAGGTCGTTCACCCCCTCGAGCGAAGCGATCGCGTCCGGCGCGTCGATGACCCGCCACCCCGCCGCCCCCGGTGGCGCGGGCCGCGAACTCAGCAGGATGCGCTGCGGCGCGCGCGCCTCAAGTCCAGGCAGGCGCACGTCGAGCCGCGGCGCATCTGCCTCGAACGTGCCGCGCCCGACGAGGATCGCGTCCATCTCCGCGCGCAGCCGATGCGCATGCGCGCGCGCTCCGTCGCCGGTGATCCAGCGGCTCTCCCCGCTCGCCAGCGCGATACGCCCGTCGAGACTGGTCGCGAGTTTCAGCGTCACCCGCGGTCGGCTGAACGCGACGCGCGTCAGGAACCCGCCCAGCGCCTCGCGCGCTTCCCCGCTCGCGACGTCGGTGTCGATCGCCACTCCTACTCCTCGCAGCCGGGCGATCCCCTGCCCGTCGGTGCGCGGGTCTGGGTCGGCGAGCGAGACGACCACGCGCGCAACCCCCGCGGCGATCAGACTGTCGGCGCAGCATGGCCCGCGCTCGCTGACATGCGCACATGGTTCGAGCGTGACGTAAGCGGTTCCCCCGCGCGCCTGCTCCCCCGCCTGGCGGAGCGCCATCGCTTCGGCATGGGGGCGGCCGCCCGGCTGCGTCCAGCCGCGCCCGACGACCCGCCCGTCGCGAACGATCACGCATCCGACCGCGGGGTTGGCGCCTGTCGTGCCCAGCCCGCGCCGCCCGAGCGCTACCGCCGAGCGCATCCAGCGCGCGTCCTCCTCCGCGCGGTTCACCGCCGGGTTGCGGGGGGCGTGGGCGCGGGTGCCTGTCGCCGGGGAAGCGGCGGCGGCGCCGCATCGCCGCGCGCCTGCGCCGCGTCGTTTTCGGCGATCAGCCGCTCGATCTCCGCGCGCGCTTCGTCGAATTCGGCGTCCGCCTGCGCCTGGCTGTAGTCCTGCCCGATCGCTTTGCCGACCGCACCATAGGCGGCGCGGCGCTTGCGGTTCGCCTCATTGTCGGCGAGCGCGCGGTTGAGCCAGTCGCGCCGCACGTCGAATTCGCTGCGATCGGCGCGCCAATTCTCGAAGTAGACCAGCCGCGGCCCCTCGTCCTTGGGCACTTCGGTGCGAAAAATGCCCCACATCACCAGCCCGGCGATGGTGATCGACAGCCCAAGCAGCGGCCAGCGATGCGGGCGATCGGTGCGGATATACGCGATGAGGTCGCGCACGCCGCCCGCCACATCGGAGGGCCGCCGCCGCGCGCCGAACACGTCGTTCAATTCATCCGCCATAGCGACGACGATAGGGGCGCACGTCGGTTTTTGCGAGAGGGCGGCGAGCCCGTTAGAAGCGCGCGCATGATCCACATCTCCCGCGCCGCCACCATCGCCCTCGCCTCCGCTGCCGCGCTGACGCTCAGCGCCTGCGCTGGGGGGAGCGCATCAGCGCCGCCCGCCCGCCCGACGGCCGGAGTTCCGCCACGCACGGGGGAACGCCCCGCGACCAACTTCCACCGCACCCCCGTCGTCCCCACCGCACGCGGCAGCGCGAGCGGGCTCGCGGGAGCCGATGCCGCATCGCTCACCGCGAGCTTTGGCACGCCGCGCATCGACGTGAACGACGGGCCGGCGCGCAAACTCCAGTGGGTGGGGCAGAGCTGCGTGCTCGACGCCTACCTCTACCCGCAGCGGGAGGGTGCGGCGCCGACGGTCACCCATGCCGATGCCCGCACGCGCGAAGGCGCCGACGCCGACGTCGCGAGCTGCGTCGCGGCGCTGCGTCGCCGCTAAACTCGGCGCCTGCCTGTCAGCGGTGAGGCGCGGTCATCGTCGCCCACACGGGCAGATGATCGCTCGCGCGCGAGGCGGTGGCGCTGTGGTGGACCCCGCACGCTTCGGCGCTCAGCCCGCCACAGTGGACGATGCGGTCGAGCATGGCCACCGGGCGCCGCGTGTGAAAGCTGCGCCCCGGCGCCAGCACCTCATGCCCACGCGCGGCGAATTCGCGCAGCGCTCCCCCATCGGGCGACCATTCGTTGAGGTCGCCCATCATCACCGTCGGCAGCGGCGGCACACACTCGTCGCAATGCGCCAGGATCGCGCGCACCTGCTGGCGGCGGCGGATACCGGACAGGTCGAGGTGCATGGCGACGACCCGCAGGACCAGCCCGCGCACCTCGACATCGACGGAGATCGCCCCGCGCGGCTCCACCGTCGGGATCGGCACGATGCGCGTCGCGAGCACCTTGACCCCGCGCCTCACCAGCACCGCATTGCCGTGCCAGCCGATGCTGTCGGGGCGTGTGTCGAGCTGAACGGGGACGTAGCGCCCGTGATTGTCGATCATGTCGATCGGCAGCGCGCTCGCCCGGCGACCGAAGCGGCGATCCGCCTCCTGCAGGGCGACCACGTCGGCGTCGATTTCGTGCAGCACGGTGAGGATGCGTTCGGGGTCGCGCTTGCGGTCGAGCCCGATCGCCTTGTGGATGTTGTAGCTGGCGACCTTGACCGAGGCGCCGGACTTGGCGCGCGTCATCAAAAGGCGGCACCCGTGGCCACGGCCTCCGCCTCGCCCGGGCGGTCGGCCCGCCCGAGCGCCGCGTTGCGATGCGGGAAGCGGCCGAAGCGGTCGATCACGTCGTAGTGGCGCTGCGCATAGTCGGCATATTCCGCATTGCCGAGCGCGCCGAACAGCCGCAGCGATTCGCGCTGATCCTCTATATCCTCGCTATGTTCGAAGGGGAGGTAGAGGAACAGGCGTTCGTCCGGACTGCGCTCGCGATCGAGGCCCCGGTCCACGACCGCCCGCGCGATGGCGAGCGCATGTTCATCAGTGGCGAACGCTTCAGCCGTGCCGCGGTGAATATTGCGCGGTGCCTGATCGAACAGGATGATCGCCGCGAGCGCCGTGTCGGCATCGCTCGTGAAATGCTCGGGCGGGAGGTGTCGCAGCCCCTCGCGCCACGGGCCGAGGGTGGCCGCGACCTCCGTGTCGAACGCCTCGCCGCCGTTGAACCAGTGCTGCGCGCCATGACGCTCGAACCAGAAATCGAGCGTCCGCCGCACCCAGTCCGCGGGCGGCGGGGGAGGGAGGGCGTCATCCTCGCGCGTGTCGCCCGGCTCGGTCATGCGGCGGTTCCCCCTACGGTCATCGCGTCGATCAGCAGAGTCGGTTGCCCGACGCCCGCGGGAACGCCCTGCCCGCCCTTGCCGCACATGCCAATGCCTTCATCGAAGGCGAGGTCGTTGCCGATGCCGATCACCCGCGTCAGCACCTCCGGCCCGTCGCCGGTCAGAGTCGCGCCGCGGATGGGGTGGACGAGCCGGCCATTCTCGACCTTCCACGCCTGCGTGCAGCTAAAGGTGAAGCGGCCCGAGACGATGTCGACCTGCCCGCCGCCGAAGCTGGTGCAATAGATGCCGTCCTTGACGCGGCTTAGCAGTTCGGCCGGATCATCCTCGCCGCCGCGCATATAGGTGTTGGTCATGCGCGGCATCGGCGCGTGGGCAAAGCTTTCGCGGCGGCCGTTGCCCGTCGGCGCCATGCCCATCAGCCGCGCATTCTGCCGGTCCTGCATATAGCCGACGAGGATGCCGTCTTCGATCAGCACCGTCTCCCCCGTGGGGGTGCCTTCATCGTCGATGCTGAGCGACCCGCGCCGCGCACCCGCGACGGGGGAGAGAAGCGAGCCGTCGTCGATCACGCTCACGCCGCTAGCGGCAACGCGTGTGCCCAGTCGCCCGGCGAAGGCGCTCGTCCCTTTCCGGTTGAAATCGCCCTCGAGGCCATGGCCCACCGCTTCGTGCAGCAGGATGCCAGGCCAGCCGGGGCCGAGCAGCACGGTCGTGGTGCCCGCGGGCGCGGGCTTTGCATCCAGGTTATGCAGCGCCTGCGCCAGCGCCGTGTCGATGCCGCGCTGCCAGGTGGCGGGATCGAGGAGGTCGTCCGCCTGCCGCCGCCCGCCGATGCCGAAGCTGCCGCTCTCCCGTCGACCGTTCGCTTCGGCAACGATGTTGATGTTGAGCCGCACCAGCGGGCGCACATCCTGGGTGCGCGTGCCGTCGGCGCGGACGATGCCGACCACGCTCCAGCTGGTCGACAGGCTGACGCTGACCTGCACCACGCGCGGGTCGCGCGCGCGCGCGGCGGCGTCGATCTGCTGGCACAGCGCCACCTTCTCAGCGAAGCCCGGCGCGTCGAGCGGGGACGCATCGTCGTAGAGGCGGGCGTTGGTGGCGCGCGGCGGCGGCGCGGGATCGTCGCGGCGGGGCTCGATCAGCCGCAGCGATTCGCCCGCGCGGCGGATGGCGGCGGCGTCGATGCGGTTGGCGTGGGCGAAACCGGTCTGCTCCCCCGACACGGCGCGCAACCCGAACCCCGCATCGGTCGAACGGTCAGCCGTCGTCAGCCGCCCGTCGTCAAAGCCGAGCGTCTCGCTCTCATGGTGGGCGAGGTAGAGTTCGCCATCCTCCGCCGCGCCGATCGCCGCGAGGGTCAGCGCCAGCGCTTCGTCAGGGTCGAGCGCGCCGTCGGGAAACAGGAGTGTGGTGGGGTCAACCGGCTTGGTCATGCGCGCGGATATGGCGTCGCACGCCGCCGCGCACCAGCCCCTCCGCCTCCCGCGTTAGAGCCCGGCCGCGTCGCCGACGTCGCGACCCTCGCCCGCGCGGGCATTGTCCGCGGGCCCGCCGACAAGGATGAACCGGCGGTCGCAATAGCCGCAGTCGACATGGCCGATGTCGGGGTCGATCTGCAGCCAGACGCGCGGATGGCCGAGCGCGGTTCCGGCGACGTCGCTCGCCCCCATGCAGGACACGCGGAGATGGTCGGTGCGGGTGATTTCGGGCGCGTTATGCATCGCTCGTTCGGCTAGCAAACACCCGCCGCGCCAGCAACATCGGCGTGCGGCGCGAGGCTAGTTGTAATTGAGCGTGACGGTGAAGGTGCCCACATAATCCCCCGGCGCCTGGTTGGCCCCGACGTTGAGCGTTCCGCCCACCACAAAGCTGAAGGCGCCGTTGCGCGACGAAATGGTGAAGACCCGCGGCACGGTCGACAGCGGGGTCTCCGGGTTGGCGGCCATCAGCATGTTGGTGACGGTCATCGTCCCGCCGCGCCCGTTGGTGAGCGTGATCGTGTTCGATCCGCTCGATATGGTGACGGTGCGCAGATAAGTGCCCCAGCCGACGAACATGGCGGGGCTGACGGTTCCGCCGATCAGCGTCGGGGGGGTGCCCGGCACGGGTCTCGTCGGTGTCCCTGCGGGTATCACCGTGCGCGAGCCGTCGGGGTCGAGCACCACCTGCCCCGGTGCCGTGCCTGCGATGATCTGCCCGAAGTGCATGTCGCGGGTTTTCATGAACGACAGCGGGCGAAGCACGCGCGCGTTGCCGGTGCCGGTGGCGCGATTGGTCGGCGGCGCCGTCTGCGCCTCCGCAGCACTCGCCGCGCACGCCATCCACGCCGCGCCAAGCAGCGCTACGGCGCGCACACGGCGCGACCTCCGTCGGGCAAAAAGAAGGCTGGTCCCCTCCACGCCCGGAGCATTGCCGCACGAACCAACAAATTTGCTTTCCCCTTTGTGGTAAATGCGATGTTTACGTCCCCGCCGTTGCGCGGCGGCGCGGTTGCGTTAGGGGTGACGGTCATGGACTCCGCGCAGCACGCGGCGATCGAACTGCGGTCGCTTTCCAAGACATATAGCGGCGGCAAGCAGGCGCTCGACGACGTCACGCTGACCGTGCCGCAGGGCAGCATCTACGGGCTGCTCGGCCCCAATGGCGCGGGCAAATCGACGCTCATCAACATCCTCTCGGGGATGGTGATGAAGAGCGGCGGGAGCGCGCGCATCTGGGGGTTCGACATCGACGAACACCCGCGCAATGCCAAAGCGTCGATCGGCGTCGTGCCGCAAGAGATCGTCTTCGATCCCTTCTTCACGCCATTCGAGACGCTGGAGCTGGTCGGCGGCCTCTACGGCGTCCCCAAGGCGGAGCGCCGGTCGATGGACCTGCTCCGCGCGGTCGGGCTGGAGGACAAGGCCAACGCTTATGCGCGCACCCTGTCAGGCGGCATGAAGCGCCGCTTGCTGGTCGCCAAGGCGCTGGTCCATGCGCCGCCGATCGTGGTGCTCGACGAACCGACCGCCGGAGTCGACATCGACCTGCGCCGCCAGCTGTGGGACTATGTGAAGCGCCTCAACAATGAGGGCGTGACGATCGTCCTGACGACGCATTATCTCGAAGAGGCGGAGCAGCTGTGTGACCGCATCGCGATCATCAATCACGGTCGCCTGATCGCTGACAAACCGACGCGCGAACTGGTCGGCATGGCGCGCGAAAAGGTGGTGGTGCTTACGCTCGAGGAAGGGGCAACCGTTGCGCTGCCCGATGTCGGGTCGTTCGAAAAGGTCGAACAGACCGGCGAGCGCGAGCTGACCGTCACCTACAACAAGGACCACGCCAACGCGGGCGACGTGCTCGCCATCGCCCAGTCGGCGGGGCTGAAGGTGGTCGACGTCTCCACGCGCGAGGCGGATTTGGAGGACGTGTTCCTCGGGCTCACGCGCGCGGCGTAACGACTGGCACCCCAACACTCACGTGCCCCTGCGAAGGCAGGGGCCCATCTCCCGCGCTTTCGATCACTGCCGAACCTGACGCCGATAGCATGTGATGGGCCCCTGCCTCCGCAGGGGCACGGCGAGTTAGGTCGCGCCCTCACACACAAAAAAAGGGGCACCGCTTTCGCGATGCCCCTCCGACAAACAGCCTGTCGCTACAGCTCAGAGGCGGTTGCGGTTGTTCGGGTCGGTGGGATCGGCGACCCCCGGACGACCCACCGGATCGGTGTGCGTGCGGGTGGTGGTGGTATGGTGATGCTCTTCACGACGCTCGCGACCGAGCAGGCCGGCAAGACCGATCAGGCCAAGCACACCCCACGGAAAGCCGTCGCGGCCTTCACGCGTCGTGGTTTCGGTCGTCCGCGTCGTATCGGCGGTCGTGGTATCCTGCGCCACCGCCGGAGCGGCTGCGAACAGCGCGGCACCGACAGCCGCCATTGCGAGTTTCTTCATGGGCACACCCTCCCTTTGCACGACCGCAGCGGTCGTTACATGATCGAACCGGTTCGCAGGAGGTTGGTTCCGGCGGACAGAGGATTAGTAACCATCCATGACGCATGACGTAGTGATCATCGGGTCGGGCGCGGCGG
This sequence comes from uncultured Sphingopyxis sp., assembly GCA_936933955.1. Taxonomy (GTDB): domain Bacteria; phylum Pseudomonadota; class Alphaproteobacteria; order Sphingomonadales; family Sphingomonadaceae; genus Sphingopyxis. The sequence continues at coordinate 15,707 of CAKZIN010000043.1, forward strand.
GACTGACTGCGGCGCTGACGCTGGCGGAAAGGCACCGCGTGCTGGTGCTGGCCAAGGGCGCGCTCAGCGATGGCTCGACCGCCTGGGCGCAGGGCGGGATCGCAGCGGTGCTTGACGCGGGCGACACGTTCGAGAGCCATATCGAGGACACGATGGTCGCCGGCGCGGGGCTCAATCACCGCGACATCGTCGAATTCGTCATCGAAAGCGCGCCCGCGGCGATCGAGCGGCTGGCGGCGCTGGGCGTCCCCTTCAACCCCAGCGGCGCGGGCGAAGGCGTGGCGTTCGGCGAACGCTGGCACCTCACCCGCGAAGGGGGCCATTCGCACCGCCGCATCGTCCACGTCGACGACGCCACCGGCTGGGCGGTGCAGCAGGCGCTGGAGCGCGCGGCGCACGCCAACCCCAACATCACGCTACGCCCGGAAATGGTGGCGATCGACCTCATCACCTCGCGTCATCAGGAGGATTATTCGGGCGCGGGCAATGTCTGGGGCGTCTACGCCTACGACCGCGCGAGCGGTCGGGTGGAGGCGTTCACCGGCCGGGCGACGCTGCTCGCTACCGGCGGAGCAGGCCGCACCTACCTCTTTTCAACGGCGCCGCGCGGGGCGACCGGGGACGGCATCGCCATGGCCTGGCGCGCAGGCGCGCGGGTGGCGAACATGGAATTCATGCAGTTCCACCCAACCTGCCTCTACAACCTCGACGTCAAGAACTTCCTCATCACCGAAGCGGTGCGCGGTGAAGGCGGGCGGCTGATCAACCCCAAGACCGGGCGGCGCTACATGCCCGACTACGACCCGCGTGCGGAGCTTGCCCCGCGCGACATCGTCGCCCGTGCCAACGATGCGGAGATCAAGCGCGACGGACTCGACTACGTTCACCTCGACATCAGCCATCAGCCCCCGGAGTTCGTGAAGGGGCACTTTCCCAATATCTACGAGAAGCTGATCGGGCTCGGCATCGACATCACCAGGGAGCCGATCCCGGTGGTGCCCGCGCAGCACTATACCTGCGGCGGCGTGATGGTGGATCGCAACGGACGCACCGACCTCCCCGGGCTCTACGCTGCGGGCGAATGCACTATGTCGGGGCTGCACGGCGCCAACCGCCTCGCCTCCAACTCTCTGCTCGAATGTTTCGTGTTCGGGGAGGCTGCGGCGCGCGACATTGTGGCGCGATTCGACGAACTACCGCCGCCCCCGCCGGTGCGCGGCTGGGACGAAAGCCGCGTCACCGAACCCGACGAGGAGGTGATCGTCGCGCACAACTGGCGCGAGCTGCGGCGCTTCATGTGGGACTATGTCGGCATCGTCCGCACCACCAAACGACTCGAGCGCGCGATGCACCGCGTCGACCTGCTCAGCCGGGAGGTGGAGGAATATTACGGCAATGTCCGCGTCACCCCCGACCTCATCGAACTGCGCAACCTGGTCGAGGTGGCGCGGCTGATCGTGCGCTCGGCGCTGGCGCGCAAGGAGAGCCGGGGGCTTCACTACACGCTCGATTACCCCGCAATGTCGCCGGTTGCGCAGGATACGGTGCTGACGCCGTAGGGGGGGCAGTATCCCCCCTCCCCATGGGGGGGTGCGCCCTCCTCCCTCCCCTCCCCCTTGTGGGGAGGGGTCGGGGGTGGGGGCCCGCTCGCATCTGCGAGCGAAAGAGGCTCATCGCGGCCTAGCGCTACGAGTCTTCACGAGCCGCAGACGCGGCTCTGCCCCCATCCCTACCCCTCCCCACAAGGGGGAGGAGGAGTCTCAACAAGCACGCAATTCCCGCGTTTTTGGTGTGAACTTAGGGTGAACTTTCGACCTCGCTTCGGGCTTGATCCACGGCCCGGCTTTCCCGAAGCTCCGGGACATCGACGCAGCAAACGGAGGAAGCCGGCGTGGCGCATTGGGGTGATTTGCAGAACCTGATCTACGCCGCAGGCACGCGAGGCATCCTCCCCCGGCTGCCGGTCGATGCGAAGACCCTGCGCGAGCGGGCGGAGGCGGCGATGCCGCCGCACGTCCTCAACTACGTCCAGGGCGGGTGTGGCGACGAACATACGCAGGACGAGAATGTGCGCGCCTTTCGCCGTTGGGGGATGATCCCGCGGATGCTCGTCGACGGCTCGACCCGCGACATGGGGATCGAGCTGTTCGGACGACGCTACGACACCCCGATCTTCATGGCGCCGATCGGGGTCAACGGCATCATGACCCCCGACGGCCATGGCGACCTCCACGCGGCGCGGGCGAGTGTGGCGACGGGCGTTCCGCTGATGGTCTCGACGCTCGGCAACGATTCGCTCGAGCGCGTCGCGGAGGAGCTGAACGGAGCGCCCGCCTTCTTCCAGCTCTACACGCCGCGCGACACGGAGTTTGCCGAAAGCCTGATCGCGCGGGCGGAGGCGGCGGGATATGCGGCGCTGGTGGTGACGCTCGACACCTGGGTGACCGGCTGGCGGCCGCGCGACCTCAACGCCAGCAATTTCCCCCAGCTGCGGGGTGCGGTGCTGGAGAATTACTTCAGCGACCCGGTCTTTCGCGCCAAGCTCGCCAAGCCGCCGCAAGAGGATCTGGCCGCGGCCATCATGCTGTTCGGGCAGATGTTCGGACGCGTGCTGACGTGGGACGACCTCGGCTGGTTGCGGGGTGCGACGAAGCTGCCGATCGTGCTCAAAGGCATCTGCCACCGCGACGACGCGCGCCGCGCGGTCGATGCGGGGATCGACGCCATTTACTGCTCCAACCATGGCGGGCGGCAGGCCAACGGCGGCATCGCCGCAATCGACATGCTGCCGGGCGTGGTGGAGGCGTCGGGCGACACGCCGGTGCTGTTCGACAGCGGGGTGCGATCGGGCACCGACGTCGTCAAGGCGCTCGCGCTCGGTGCCCGCGCGGTTGGCATCGGCCGCCCCTACGCGTGGGGCCTCGCGCTTGAGGGGGCGGAGGGCGCCGCGCATGTCCTGCGCTGCATCCTCGCCGAAGCGGACCTGCTGATGGCCGTCAATGGCATGCCCACAATCGCCGCGGTGCGAGCGGCGGCTGCCACGCCCACCAAAGCTCGATGAGATTGCGTTTCATGCAATCATCATTTTCCCGGTTGCAAGTGAAACCAGACTCGGCATAGTCGCCAGCGGAGAGTTTCGGGAGGGGAGAGCCCGGAAGGTTGGCCGGAGCGCGCTACAGCGCCTCCGGCCTTTTTTTGTGGGGCCGACGCGGCTAGTCGCGGCGCATGATCACGATCCGCGCCGAAGACCTGATCGAGAGCGTCGCCGACGCGCTCCAGTACATCAGCTATTATCATCCGCTCGACTATATCCGGGCGCTTGGCGACGCCTATGTGCGGGAGGAGAGCCCGGCGGCGAAGGACGCGATCGCGCAGATCCTCACCAACAGCCGCATGTGCGCGGAGGGGCACCGCCCGATCTGCCAAGACACCGGCATCGTTACGGTATTCGTGCGCTGGGGGCAGGACTGCCGGCTCGATTCTACTCTGTCGCTACAGCAGGTGGTCGATGAAGGCGTGCGCCGCGCCTACCTTCACCCCGACAACCCGCTGCGCGCGTCGATCCTGGCTGACCCCGCCTTCTCCCGCGTCAACACGCGCGACAATACGCCGTGCGTGCTCCACGTCGAGATGGTGCCCGGCGCGACCGTTTCGATCGACGTCGCGGCAAAGGGCGGCGGCAGTGAGAACAAGTCCAAGTTCAAGATGATGAACCCCAGCGAATCGATCGTCGACTGGGTGGTGGAGACGGTCCCAACGATGGGCGCCGGCTGGTGTCCGCCGGGGATGCTCGGCATCGGCATCGGCGGCACCGCCGAAAAGGCGATGCTGCTCGCCAAGCAGAGCCTGATGGCGCCGATCGACATTGCGGAGCTCAAGGCACGCGGGCCGCGCTCGCCGATCGAGGAGCTGCGCATCGAACTCCACGACCGGGTCAACGCGCTCGGCATCGGCGCGCAGGGGCTCGGCGGCCTCTCGACCGTGCTCGACGTCAAGATTCTCGACTGGCCGACCCACGCCGCGTCGAAGCCGGTGGCGATGATCCCCAACTGCGCGGCGACTCGCCACGCGCATGTGACGCTCGACGGGAGCGGCCCAGCGAAGCTGCCGCTGCCCGACCTTAGCCAGTGGCCCGACGTCGCCTGGGCGCCCGATGCGGCGGCAAAGCGCGTCGACCTCGACACGCTCACCCGTGAGGAGGTGGCGAGCTGGCAGCCGGGCGACCGCCTGCTGCTCAACGGGCGCATGCTCACCGGGCGCGACGCCGCGCACAAGCGCATCCGCGACATGATCAGCCGCGGCGAGCCCCTGCCGGTCGAATTCGCGGGTCGCGTGATCTATTATGTCGGCCCGGTCGACCCGATCGCGGGAGAGGTTGTCGGCCCGGCGGGCCCGACCACCGCCACGCGGATGGACAGCTTTTCCGACATGATGCTCGACCTCGGCCTCCTCGCCAGCGTCGGCAAGGCCGAGCGCGGGCCGACTGCGACGCAGAGCATCGCCGCGCACGGCACGGCCTATCTGATGGCGGTCGGCGGCGCCGCCTACCTCGTCGCGCGGGCGATCACCGAAGCGAAGGTCGTCGCTTTCGCGGACCTCGGCATGGAGGCGATCTACGAATTCGCGGTGCGCGACATGCCAGTAACCGTCGCGGTCGACGCGCGCGGCGGCAACGTTCATGTCACCGCCCCGCAGGTCTGGCGGCAGCGGATTGCGGATATGGCTCCGGCCTGACGCCCTCTCCCCTCGCCGTGGGGGGAGGGTGCCCTAGTATCTCCCCTCCCCCTTGTGGGGAGGGGCCGGGGGGTGGGGGCCGAGCCGCGTCTGCGGCTCGGGAAGGATCGCAGCGCCAAATCGCAAGGAGTCTCTTCCGCTCGCAGACGCGAGCGGGCCCCCACCCCTACCCTCCCCACAAGGGGGAGGGAGTTTGGGGTAGCCGCGTTCGTCAGCCGGCACTTGCACCCGCGCCCCGCCGGAGCCATCCCGGCCGCATGACCCCGCTCCCACCCGACAGCTGGCTTCCGGTCGGCATCGTCTTTGCGCTGGGCGTCGCCAACTTCGCGATGCACCGCTGGGTGCTGGAGAGCGGGGATGCACGGGTGCTCGATGCGCTGGGGCCACTGCGGCGCGCGCTCGGCAGCAACGCGACCTATGTGCTGGAGTATGTGCTGCTCGCGCTGGCGATGGGTGCGGCGACGCGGGCGCCGCTGTTCGCGCCGACGCTCTATGCGGTCTACACCGGGATGAGCGCGCTCACCGTGCTCTGGCTGAAGCGCGGCTAGGCGGGTTGGGATAGCCTGCCGCGGTCAGCGCCGCCTCCTCCGCCGCGCTGAAATCCGAGCGAGCCCCGCTCGTTGCGCCGATCTCGGGCAGGCCGGTAACGATCCACACCACTCCGTCGCGGCGCCGGGGGTCGATGTACATCCCCGCGCGTAGCGAATAGGCCTCACCCGAATGGCCGAGCCGGGTGACGCCGTCCCCGAACGGATCGTCGCGGCACCCCGCTCGCCGCGTCGCCAGCGCGTGCAGCGCGAGCCCGTAACGGCAGAAGAACGCCCCCTCCCCGCCTTCGCCAACGGTGGTGCCGAGGCTGCGCACATCGCGCGGCGAGCGCAGCAGCGCCCGCGCGCTCTCCGGCCGCAGCAGCCGGTCGCCGTCGCGCAGCAGCATCTGCCCGATCCGCGCCAGGCCGCGGGCGCTGATGCGCAGGCCCCCTTGCGGCGAAAAGCTGCTGCCGTTGCGCGCCAGACGATAGCGCGAGAGGTCGCAGCTGCCATCGCTCGCGGGGGTGACCGGGCAAGCGGGCAGCGCGCCGCGCAGATCGTCGCGCGCGACCTCCCCCGACGGGCGGTAGAGCGTCTGCGCGCGCGCGGCGGCGGCGGGGGTGCAGCCCGACCAGTTGAAGCAGGCTTCGATGTTGAGCGGCCGAAAGACGAGCCGCTGCATCAGCTGATCGAAGCGTTCGCCGGTCGCCCCCTCCATCGCCGCCGCGACGACGGGGAAGTTGACGTTGGCGTAACGGAAGTCGCCACCGGGCGCGCGGCTCGCCTCCCACGCGGCGGGCTGACGCAGATGCGCCTCGAGGTCGCCGTCGAGCGGCAGGAGATAGCCCGCCCCATCGCTCAACCCCGCGCGGTGCGAGAGCAGCTGGCGCAGCGTGATCGGGCGCGTCGGGTGCGCGGGGTGGCGCAGGGTCCAGCCGAGGTAGCGCGACACATCGGCGTCGAGATCGAGCCGCCGCTGCTCGACCAGCCGCATCACGGCTATGGCAACGGTCAGCTTGGAGATCGAGGCGACGCGCACCAGCGTGTCCGAATCGACCCGCCGGCCACTTGCGTCCGCCGCCCCTTCCGCCAGCCGCGTCTGTTCGGCGCCGGTCGCATCAAAGCCGAGCACCAGCCGCGTCCGCCACGTCGCCGGATCGCTCGCCGCGGGCGCGTGCGGTGGAAACGGGGGCGCGGTCTGCGCGAGCACGGGCGTGGCGAGCATCAGGGCGAGTCCGGCAAAGAGGCGCATCGCCGCTGGATAGGACGCGGCGCCGCTCACCGCCAGTGCCGGTGCCGACACCCGGCTTTGAAGCCCTGTTAACCCTGTTGGCGCTAGCGCGGCGGCGGCGTTAGCATGGGAACCGGCGTGGCGCGGGACGATCGGATCATCGGGGAACGACCCCTCGCTGCGATCGGCGGCGGATCCGCGACGCTGCGCCGTTTCGGTCAGGCGCACGCTGCGAGCGTCGCCCCCTCCCCCCATCGCACCCTCGCGCCCTCGGGCGGCCTTCGCGAGCGTTTGCAGGCCGCGGTGGATGGCCTCGTCTGGGCGCCCGATCTCGGCCAGGACATCGGCTCGCCGCTGTGGTGGCGCGGGATGGCGACATTGGCGTTGCTCGTCACCCTCGCGCTGGCGAGCTGGCCGGGGGTGCGCCCGCTCGCGAGCGATGCAGCCGCGCTGCCGTCATCGGATTGGGCGGCGCAGGAGAGGCTGGCGATCGAGCCGCTCGCGCTCGGCTCCGACACCGGCTCGCGCATGGCACCGACCGACGTCGTGCGCCCGCTGCCCAGCGCGCCCGAACGTCCGCGGGTGGAACTGGTGGCGATGCTGGGGGCGAGCGACGCGCTTCCGCGCGCGCTGCAACGCGCGGGCGTCAACGCCACCGACGCCGCGCAGGCGAGCGCGCTGGTCGCCTCGGCGGTGCCGCTCGCGAACATTCCCGCGGGCACACGCATCGACCTCGTCCTCGGCAAGCGCGATACCGCCCTCACCGCACGCCCGCTCGAGAAGCTGCGCCTGCGCGCGGCACTCGACCTCAAGCTGGTCGTGCGCCGCAGCGGTGCGGCGTTGGCGCTGGAGCGCCAGGCGATCGCGGTTACCGCCGCCCCGCTGCGGTTGCGGGTAGCGGTGGGACCAGGGCTCTACCGCGCCGCGCGCGCCGCCGGCGTGCCACCGAGCGCGATCCAGGAGTGGCTGCGCGCGGTCGATGCCCGCGTGCCGGTGCGCGACCTCACCACCGCCGACGTCGCCGACTTCGTGGTCGAACAACGCCGCGCGGGCACCGGGGAGGTCGAATACGGCGCCCTCCTCTACGCCGGGCTTGACCGCGCGAGCGGGGAGCGTCTGCGCATGGCGCCGTGGAATGTCGGCGGGCAGCGGCAGTGGCTCGAAGCGGGCAATCTCGGCGAGCAGCGCAGCGCCCTTGGCTGGCCGGTCGCGGGGCGCATGACCTCCGCCTTTGGCATGCGGGTGCATCCGATCCTGCGCTTCACGCGCATGCACAGCGGCATCGACATCGGCGCTGCATGGGGATCGCCGGTCTATGCGACCGCTGACGGCGTCGTCGACTGGGCGAGCTATCGCGGCGGATACGGCCGCTATGTCCGCGTCCAGCACGGCGACGGACTCGCCACCGCCTATGCGCATATGAGCGGCATCGCGGTCGGCCAGGGCGCGTTCGTGCGCCGCGGACAGCTGGTCGGCTATGTCGGATCGAGCGGGCTCTCGACCGGTCCGCATCTCCATTACGAGGTCTATCGCAACGGCGTTGCCGTGAACCCGATGGGTGCCAACAGCGTCGTCCGCACGCTGCTCGATGCCGGGCAGCAGGCGGCGTTCCGCGCACGTATCGATGCACTGACGCGGCTGCCGGTGGGCGCGGCGGCGGCGCGCCAAATATAGATTGCGCGAAGGCGCGGCGCGGCTAGGGCGCGATGGCATGAGCGCGTCCGCCCCCCTCGACCTCCCCACCCGCCTGCGCCGCCCGCGCGCCGCTGCGTGGAGCCGGCGGCTGGTCGCCGAAACGCGGCTCGACGCGAGCGACCTCATTTGGCCGCTGTTCCTGTGCGAAGGCGATGCGATCGAGCCGATCGCGACCCTCCCCGGGGTGGAGCGGCAGACCATCGCCACCGTCGTCGAACGTGCGCGGGAGGCGGTGACGCTGGGCATTCCTGCGGTGGCGCTGTTCCCCAACACCCCCGCCAGCGCGCGAAGCGACGACGGCGCCGAAGCGCTCAACCGCGACAATCTCGTCTGCCGGGCGATCCGCGCGATCAAGGATGCGCTTGGCGACGAGATCGGGGTCATCGCCGACGTAGCGCTCGACCCCTACACCAGCCACGGTCAGGACGGGCTGGTCGACGGCGCGGGCGCGGTCATCAACGACGCGACGGTCGAGGTGCTCGCGCGGCAGGCGTGCGTGCTGGCGGCGGCGGGCGCGGACGTCGTCGCACCCTCGGACATGATGGACGGGCGCGTCGCTGCGATCCGCGCTGCGCTCGACACCGAAGGCGCCAGCGGCGTCCAGATCATGAGCTATGCCGCAAAATATGCGAGCACCTTTTACGGCCCGTTCCGCGACGCGGTGGGCTCACGCGGGCGGCTCAAGGGCGACAAGCGCGGCTACCAGATGGACCCCGCCAACGCGCGCGAGGCGCTGCGCGAGGTGGAGCTCGACATCGCAGAGGGCGCCGACAGCGTCATCGTCAAGCCAGGCCTCGCCTATCTCGACATCATCGCGAGGGTCGCGGAAGCGTTCGACGTGCCGGTGTTCGCCTACCAGGTGTCGGGCGAATATGCGATGATCGAGGCCGCCGCCGCCGCGGGCATGGGCGACCGCGAGGCGCTGGTGCTCGAAACGCTCACCGCCTTTCGTCGCGCCGGCGCGCGCGGGGTGTGGACCTACCACGCCCCCCTCGCCGCGCGCTTGCTGAACGGCTGAGGTGGTGCTCGAAACGGCGCGGCTGACCCTCTCCCCCCTGCGCTTGGAGGATAGCGAGCCGCTGCGCGCGGCGCTCGACACGCCCGCAGTCACGCGCTGGCTGGGCGGCGTCGCGGGGCCGGAGAAGTGGGCGGCATTTGTGGAGCGCCACGCAGCTCCCCTCCCCACCTTCACGCTGCGCACGCACGGCGAACCCGAACCGATCGGCCTTATCGGCCTCAATCGGGTGCGCGCGGCAGCGGGTCCGCTGCTCGAGGGGGGCACCGAAATATTCTGGCGCCTCGCCGAAAGCGCTTGGGGTCGCGGCCTCGCGCGTGAGGCGGCGGATGCGGTGATCAACCACGCGTTCGGTGAGCTTGCGCTCGGCGAAGTCGTCGCCTTCACCGTGCCGCAGAACCATGCGTCGTGGGGGCTGATGCAGCGACTGGGCTTCAGGCGCTGGCGAGAGGCGGATTTCGACCATCCGGAGGTCGCCGATCCAGCGATCGTCCGGCATATCGTCTACAGGATCGAGCGGGGGGAATGGCGGCAATGAACGAGGCTGTGGCGGGGGCGAACGCTCCGCACGGAGGGGACTGGGCGCGCCGGATCGCACGCGACCCGCGCTGGCTGTTCACGCTGACCATCTTCACCGGCAGCTTCCTGCTGTTCATGGTGCAGCCGATGGTCGCGCGCATGGCGCTGCCGCGGTTGGGTGGGGCGCCCGCGGTGTGGAACAGCGCGATGCTGGTCTATCAGGCGCTGCTGCTGGCGGGTTACGGCTGGGCCCATTGGCTCGGCCGGTTCACCCCGCGCACGCAGACGCTCGCGCACCTCGGCCTGTTCGCGCTCGGGCTGCTGTTCCTGCCCGTCGGCCTCGCCAACTTCGCGGTTCCGACGGATGGAGAGGTGATTTTCGCCGTGCCGCTGCTGCTGCTCGCATCGGTCGGGCCGCTGCTGATCGCCGTGAGCGCGCAGGCACCGCTGATGCAGCGCTGGTTCGCGGACACCGCCCCCGCCGCCAACCCCTACGCGCTCTACGCCGCCTCCAACCTCGGTAGCTTCGGCGGGCTGATCGCCTACCCGCTGCTGGTCGAGCCACTGCTGCGAGTGAGCGCGCAGAGCATAGGCTGGAGCATTCTCTACCTCGCGCTGCTGGCGCTGGTCGCGCTGTGCGGCTGGGTGACGATCACCGCGCAGTCGAGCGGCGTCAGCGCCGCCGCGCGCGCGCCGATCCATGCGACCCCAGCCGCACGCTCGCCCGCGCCTGCCGCGAGCCGCGTCGCGACGTGGATCCTGCTGTCGATGGTGCCGTCGGGGCTGATGCTGTCGACCACGACGCACCTCACCACCGACATCACGGCGATGCCGCTGATGTGGGCGATCCCGCTCGGGCTGTACCTGCTGAGCTTCACCATCGCCTTCTCGGAGCGGCGCTTCCTCGCCGACCTGCTCACCATGCTGGCCCCGGCGATGCTGCTGCTGGCAGGCGGAATTTCGATGTTCAGCCAGGGAAACGGCGGGCTCGCGCTGGCGGCCTCCGCGCTGCTCATGCTGCTGGCGGTGGCCGTGTCGCTGCACAGCCGCCTCTACGAGCTGCGCCCGGCGAGCGACCGGCTGACCTTTTTCTACCTGATGATGGCGGTCGGCGGCGTGCTCGGTGGCGTGCTGTGCGCCCTCGTTGCGCCGCTGCTGTTCGACTGGGTGTACGAACACCCCATCCTGCTGCTCGCCGCGGCGATGCTGATGCCGATGCCGCCGCTCATCCCCTGGCTCGACTGGCTGCGGCTGGGCGAGGCACCGCGCCGGGCCATACGCCTGCTCTTGATCGCGGCGGCCATCGTCCTCGGCGGACTGCTCGCGCAGGCGTGGACGGGGTATTTCTCCACCACGGAGATCGCGCTCGCGGCCGCGCTGCTGCTGGTCGGGCTGCTCTCGATCGGAATGCGCTGGCCCTTCGTGGTGAGCGTCGCGGCGCTGATGTTCGGCTTCGGCGGGCTGGTGACGCTGCAGGAAACCACGCATCACCTTCGCACGCGGAGCTACTTCGGCATCTACACGGTGCGCGACGACGGCACCGGCGTGCGCACGCTCGCGCACGGAACGACGCTGCACGGACTCCAGTTCGAGCGCCCCGATCTCGCGCGGCAACCGACCAGCTATTACGGGCCGACGAGCGGCGTCGGGCTCGCCTTTGACCGCGCGAGCAAGCTCTACGGTCCCAATGCCCGGCTAGGGGTGGTCGGGCTCGGCACCGGCACGCTCGCCTGCTACGCGCGGCCCGGACAGAGCTTCACCTACTTCGAGATCGACCCGGCAATGGTGCGCATCGCCAGCGGCGATCCCGGCGGGCGAGGGTTCAGCTACCTCCACCGTTGCGCGCCGCAGGCACGGATCGCGCTCGGCGATGCGCGGATCCGGCTGGCAGAGGCGCCTGCGGACAGCATCGACCTCCTCGCCATCGACGCCTTTTCGAGCGACGCGATCCCGCTCCACCTGCTCACGCGTGAGGCGTTCGAGGTGTATGACCGCGCGCTGTCGCCGCGTGGGGTGCTGCTGGTGCACATCTCCAACCGCTTCGTGAACCTCGAACCCGTGCTGCGCGCGCTGGAGCTGCGGCACGGCTGGCACGCGATGCTGCGCATGGACAATCCCGACGAGCAGGACCTGGCCCTCCGGCGCACCGCGTCGCTGTGGGTCGCGATGTCGCGCGATGCGCGCGCGCTCGACGATCTATCCGCCGCGAGCGTCACCGCGCGCGATGGTCGCGGGCACTGGCGCGAGCTCGCAAGCAGGCCCGCGCCGGTGCTGTGGACCGACGACTACGCTTCGGTCATGCCGCTGCTGCGCAACCCGCTGCGGCGGCACTGACCGGCGGCGTCACCCCCGCCAGCGCAGCGTGATACGCGCCGCGCGGGGGGCGCCGGGGGTGATATTGTTGTCGCTGTGCGCTTGCGGGAAGTGCTCGACGTCGAACAGATTGTCGATGTTGAGCTGCAGCTCGAGCCGGTCGGTCAGCGATACGAACGCAGCCGCATCGACCCGAGTATAGGCGGGGAGCACCACCGCGTTGCTGATCGAGGTGAAGCTCTCCGACTGGTGAATCACGCCTGCGCCCAGCGAGACGCGCTGGCTGAGCGCCGCGCGCCCCCACAGCGAAGCCGTATGCTCGGGCACCTGTGCCACGCGGCGACCAGCATTGTCCCCGGCGATGACGCGCGCGTCGGTGTAGCCGTAGCTCGCGTGCAGCGATGCGCCTGGCGCGATCCGACCGGAGAGCGCGAGCTCCCCGCCGCGGATGCGCTGCCGTCCGGTGAGAACGACGCTGCCCGGGGTCGGCCCCGCCGCGCGTGAGTTGGAGCGCTCGACCTCGAACAGCGCCCCGCTCGCCTCAAGCCCAGGTGCGATGGTCCATTTCGCGCCGATCTCGCGATTGTCGAAGCGTTCGGGTTCGAGGTTCGCGAGCGTCGCGTCGAGGCTGCCAAACTGGTCCCCCGACTGCGGCAGCCAGCTGCGCCCGAAGCTCGCGTAGAGCGACAGCGCCTCCACCGGCCTCACCACCACGCCGACGCGCGGGGAGACGAGGTGGTCCACCCGCCGCACCGCCGTCCCGGTGAAGCGGTTGGCGACGCTGAGGTCGAAGCGGTCGTAGCGTATTCCCCCGATCAGCTGGACGCGATCGTCGAACAGCTTGAGCTGGTCCTGCGCGTAGACGCTCCACTGGTCGAGCTCGGCGGCCGCGGAGCGGTTTCCGCTGACCGCTGTCCCCGGAACGAAGCGCAGCGGCGGCAGCGCGCTCAGGTTAGCAAGCGACACGCGCACGCTGCGCACGCCCGCCGCAGTGCCGTTGGCGAACAAGCCGTTCACCCGATCGATGTCGGAGCGCTGGCGCGTGTACTCCGCGCCCAGCAGCAACACATGCTCGACCGGCCCCGTGCTCCCGCGCCAGACGAGGTTGCCCTGCGCGATCGCGGTGCGCCGCGCCAGATAGTCGCTGTAGTTGCCGATCTCGACAGTGCGATCGCCGTTGGCTTCGACCCGAACCGCGCTCGCGGGGTAGGCGTTGGCGTAGCCCTTGTCCGACGTTTCGGCGAGCAGCTGCACATTGGCCTCGAGCGATGGGGTCACATTCCATACGCCGCGCGCGCGCACCACGTCGTTGTCGAATGCAGTGCGGTTGGCCGTCCGCGACCCAAAGAAAACCTCGTCGAAACCGGTCAGCGGACGCCCGGCGAAGGACGGCACACCACGATCGACCGTGCGCCGCTCATGGTTATGCTCATAGCTGAGGTCGACGCGTCCGCCACCCAGGGGCAACGCCAGCGTCGGATTGATCGCAAAGCGCGTGCCGCCGACATGCTCGCGGTAGCTGTCGAGCGTTTCCACGAACGCGTTCAGCCGCACCGCGCCATTGCCGAGCGGCTGGCCGATATCGCCGGCGAGCATGAAGGCGCCGAACTGGTCGACCGACGCACTCGCCTCGCGCACCGGGTCGGTCAGGTCGGGCAGCTTGAGCACGCGATTGACGACCCCGCCCCCGCCGCCACGGCCAAAGATCATCGCGTTGGCGCCCTTCAGCACCTCCACTCGCTCGACATTGTAGAAGGTGCGGAAATGCTGCGCATCATCGCGAAGCCCGTCGACGAAGAAGTCGGCGGTCGAGTTCACCCCGCGCAGCGTCAGCTGGTCGCGGTGCCCTTCGCCCTGCCCGCCGGAAACGCCCGGCACCAAATGCACCAGTTCCGCGACCGAGCGGATCGCCTGATCCTCGATCTGGCGGCGGGTCACGACGGTCACCGACTGCGGCACATCCCGCAGCGGCGTATCGGTCTTGGTGCCGCTGCGGATCGCCTCCAGCCGACTGCCGGTGACGATGATGTCCTGCTGCTGGTCGTCGGCAGGCACCTCCTCCGCATGCGCGGGCGCGGAGAGCCCTACGAGCAGCGCGAAGGCGGGAAGCGGAAGGAAACGGATTGAGTCGAGCACGGTGAACCCCCTGAGTTGGCCCTCCCGTTATTGCGACTGATTATCATGTGCAAGCTTTTTGCGAACGCGTCGCAAATCATTTCAGCATGGGTTCAGCCCTGCCGCTGGCGATCTCCCACAGCTCGATGGGAGTCGGGGCGTCAAACAGCGCCGGCTCCGTCCCCGTCAGCCAGCATTGCGCGTCGAGCGCTGCCAACCGGGCGAACAGCGCCGCGCGGCGCTCGGGATCGAGGTGAGCGGCAACCTCATCGAGCAGCAGTAGCGGTGCCTCGCCCCGCGCGGCCGCGACACGTTCGGCGTGGGCGAGCGTGAGGTGGATCAGCAGCGCCTTCTGCTCGCCGGTCGAACATTGGCTGGCGGGCATGTCGCGCTCACGGTGACGCACCAGCACGTCGTCGCGATGCGGTCCGACCAGTGCGCGCCCGGCACGCCCGTCGAGCGCGCGAGACTCCCGTAGAGCCGTCTGCAGATCCTCCCGCGTCCAGTGGCGCGCGGGGCCGTCATCAGCCCCCACCAGGGCGATCGCCGCGGCCGGAAAGCCACCCGCGCCCGCCCCGGCGAGCGCGAGGTCGAGCGCGGCGACGCTGTCGGCGCGCGCCGCAGCGATCGCCGCGCCATGCTCTCCCATCTGCGCCTCCAGCGCGTTGAGCCAAGCGGGATCGGGAGTTCTGGTGTCCGCAAGCAGGCGGTTGCGCGCACGCATCGCCGCCTCGTACCGATTGGCGTGGCTAGCGTGCGCCGGCGCAAGCGCGAGCGTCAGCCGGTCGAGCCAGCGCCGCCGCGCGCCCGCGCTTTCGCTGAAAAGTCGGTCCATCGCCGGGGTCAGCCAGCTCACCGCGAGCCAGTCGCCGAGGCGGGTCGCCGCCTGATCCGCTCCGTTGATACGCACCCGGCGCCGACCGGGCTCGGCGCGGTCGAATGCGGTACCGAGTTCCACCGGCGGCAGCGCACCGCGATCATCGACCAGCTGCGCGGAGACGCTCGCTTGGTGCTCCCCTTGCTTCACCACCGCGTCCGCCCCGACACCGCGCAGGCCACGGCCGGGGCTCAGCAGCGACAGTGCTTCAAGGATATTGGTCTTGCCCGCCCCGTTGGCCCCGACGAGCGCGACCAGCCCCGCCGACGGCGCGACCGCCAGCGACGGGTGATTGCGGAAATTCGACAGGAGCAACCGGCGCACGCGCATTCGCACTGCCCTTAGCGGGGCGAGGGTGCGGTGGCGAGGATGGCTAGGGTTCGGGAGTGCGGGGCTGGGAAGTCGGGGAGACCACTTCGATATTAGCACCACATGCCCCTGCGAAGGCAGGGGCCCATCTCCGTCCGTCCCGGAAAAGCGTGGCGGCGATTGCGAGCTACGGTGATGGGCCCCCGCCCTTGCAGGGGCACGCCGTCTGCCGGCCCTGCCATCCCATGAGTTAGCGGTTCATCCCACAAGTTGGTGCGGGCTATCGTTCGATCGTCTCGTGGTCATCCAACCCCCCACCAATCCCACAGTTGGCACGCACATTGCGACAGCATGAACATCGGCACCACGCCGACCCGGATATGGAGACAACCGATGCTTCGCACCAACTTCCGCCAGCTCCCCAGCATCGCCGCCGCGTCGGCGATTACGCTGGTCTCATCGCTGTTCCTGATCGCGACGATGACCTCGACGGTCGCCGCGCCTTTCTCGGGGATGGTCGCGTGATCGCGCCGATCGGATCGGAGCCGCGCCGCTTCACGCTCGACCGCTCGCGTCGCAAGCTGCTGGGCGTGTGCGCGGGGATCGCCAATTACGCCAACGTCGACGTGCTGTGGGTGCGCATCGGGTTCGTCGCCGCAACGCTCGCGCTGGGTTTTCCCCTGCTGCTCTACCCCGTTCTGGCACTCATCGCCGACTGACACCCGCTCCCGGCGGAGAATCGAAAAGCCCCGCCGGTCGACCGGCGGGGCTTTCGTTTGCGACAAGCGCAGGAGAACGGGGAGCTTACGCTTCCTCTTCGCCCTCCACCTCGTCCGAAGCGTCGTCGGCCGCTACCTCAGCCGAGTCGCCATCGGCGGCCTCGGGGTTGAGGTAGTCGCCTGCGTCCGCATCGGTGCCGTGGGTTTCACCCGCGACCATGCCCAGCGGATCGTCGCCCGTCGCCGCTTCCGGCCCCTGCGCGAGTTCTGCCGCGTGCTCCTCCTCCGCCGAATCCGGCGCGATCAGCGCGGCTTCGGTGGCGGCGCGCATCGACGCCCGCAGCGCCGCGTCGCGCGACGACGCGGTGACGCGGATGCGGTTCATCGCCGCGCCCGTGCCCGCCGGGATAAGCCGGCCGACGATGACGTTCTCCTTGAGCCCGTCGAGCGTATCCACCTTGCCTTGCACCGACGCTTCGGTGAGCACGCGGGTGGTTTCCTGGAACGACGCGGCGGAGATAAAGCTGCGCGTCTGCAGCGACGCCTTGGTGATGCCGAGCAGCACCGGCTTCCCTTCCGCGGGCACCTGGCCCTTGGTCAGGCGCGAGTTCACCTCGTCCATCTCGACGCGGTCGACCTGTTCGCCCGGCAGCAGCGTGGTGTCGCCACCCTTGGTGATCTCAACCTTTTGCAGCATCTGGCGAACGATCACCTCGATGTGCTTGTCGTTGATCTTCACGCCCTGCAGTCGATAGACCTCCTGGATCTCCGACACGAGGTAAGCCGCCAGTTCCTCGATCCCCAACACCTCGAGGATGTCGTGCGGATCGGGGCTGCCGGAGACGATGGTGTCGCCCTTCTTGACGTTATCGCCTTCCTGGACCTCAATCACCTTGGACTTCGGCACCAGATACTCAACGGTTTCGCCGTCTTCGGTGTGGATCGCGAACTTCCGCTTGGCCTTATAGTCCTTGAGGAATTCAATCTTGCCCGAAACCTTGGCGATGATCGCGTTGTCCTTGGGCTTGCGCGCCTCGAACAGCTCAGCGACGCGCGGCAGACCGCCGGTGATGTCACGGGTCTTGGCGGCTTCACGGCTGGCACGCGCCAGCACGTCGCCCGCCGCCACCGTCGCCCCGTCTTCGACCGAGATGGTCGTGCCCGGCGCGAGCAGGTAACGCGCGGCCTCGCCCGACTCTTCGTCGAGCAGGGTCAGGCGCGGCTGCAAGTCTTCCTTCTTGCCGCGGCCGATGGCACGATATTCGATCACCACGCGCTGCGCGATGCCGGTCGCTTCGTCGACCTGTTCGGTCATCGTCTTGCCGTCGACCAGGTCCTGGAAGCGCACGACGCCCGGCTGTTCGGTGATCACCGGCATGGTGAACGGATCCCACTCGGCGAGGCGTTCGCCCTGCGCCACGGTCGCGCCATCCTTGACGAGGATGTTCGAACCGTAGGGCAGCTTGTGCACCGCGCGTTCGTGGCCGTCGGTATCGGTCAGCACCAGCTCACCACCGCGGGCGAGGCTGAGGCGACGACCGCGTGCGTCGGTGATCGTCGGCATATCGCGATAGGCAACGGTGCCATCGACCATCGCTTCGAGGTTCGACACTTCGTTGAGCTGCGCCGCACCGCCGATGTGGAAGGTCCGCATGGTGAGCTGCGTGCCCGGTTCGCCGATCGACTGCGCCGCGATGACGCCAACCGCTTCGCCGATGTTGACCGGCGTACCGCGGGCGAGGTCACGCCCATAGCAGGTGCCGCAAACGCCCGTCTTCGCTTCGCACACCAGCGGCGAGCGAATGTAGGCGGTCTGGATGCCGAGCGCTTCGATCTGCGCGATGTGCGCTTCGTCGAGCAGCGTGCCCGCGGTGACGACGACGTCGCCGGTCTTCGAATCGACCAGGTCCTCCGCCAGCGTACGACCGAGAATACGCTCGCCGAGCGAAGCGATCGTCGAACCGCCCTGCACGATCGAACGCATTTCGAGGTAGCGTTCGGTGCCGCAATCCTCTTCGACGATGGTCGCATCCTGCGACACGTCGACCAGACGACGGGTCAGGTAACCCGAGTTCGCCGTCTTGAGCGCCGTGTCCGCGAGGCCCTTACGCGCGCCGTGAGTCGAGTTGAAGTATTCGAGAACCGTCAGCCCCTCCTTGAAGTTGGAGATGATCGGGGTCTCGATGATTTCTCCCGACGGCTTGGCCATCAGGCCGCGCATGCCGGCGAGCTGCTTCATCTGCGTCTGCGAACCACGCGCGCCGGAGTTGGCCATCATGTAGATCGAGTTGATCGGCGCCAGACGACCGCTGTCGGTCTTTGGCGTAGCCTTGATCTCGTCCATCATGGCGTTGGCGACCTTGTCGCCGCACTGCGACCAGGCGTCGATCACCTTGTTGTACTTTTCCTGCTGGGTGATCAGCCCGTCCTGATACTGCTGCTCATAGTCCTTCACCTGAGCGCGCGTTTCGTCGACCATGCCTTCCTTCGACGCTGGGATGATCATGTCATCCTTGCCGAAGGAAATGCCCGCCTTGAACGCGTTGCGGAAGCCGAGCGCCATGATCGCGTCGGCGAACAGCACCGTCTCCTTCTGGCCGGTGTGACGGTAGACCTGGTCGATAACGTCCCCGATCTCCTTCTTGGTGAGGAGGCGGTTGACGACGTCGAACGGCACGGTGTGGCTCTTGGGCAGGCATTCGCCGATGAGCATGCGGCCAGGGGTGGTTTCGAAGCGGACCATCCGCTCCTCGCCCGCTTCGTTGGTCTGCGGCACGCGCGCGGTGATCTTCGAATGCAGCGTCACCGCACCCATGGCGAGCGCGTGGTGCACCTCCGCCATGTCGGCGAGCAGCATGCCTTCGCCCGGCTCCCCCTCACGCTCGAGGCTGAGGTAGTAGAGGCCGAGGACCATGTCCTGCGACGGCACGATGATCGGCTTGCCGTTAGCGGGGCTGAGGATGTTGTTGGTCGACATCATCAGCACGCGCGCTTCGAGCTGCGCTTCGAGGCTGAGCGGCACGTGCACCGCCATCTGGTCGCCGTCGAAGTCGGCGTTAAACGCCGAGCAGACCAGCGGGTGGAGCTGGATCGCCTTGCCCTCGATCAGCACCGGCTCGAACGCCTGGATGCCGAGACGGTGGAGCGTCGGCGCGCGGTTTAGCAGCACGGGGTGTTCGCGGATCACCTCGTCAAGGATGTCCCACACCTCGCGGCGTTCCTTTTCGACCCACTTCTTCGCCTGCTTGAGGGTCATGGAGAGACCCTTGGCGTCGAGGCGCGCGTAGATGAACGGCTTGAACAGCTCGAGCGCCATCTTCTTCGGGAGGCCGCACTGGTGCAGCTTCAGCTCGGGACCGGTCACGATCACCGAACGGCCCGAATAGTCGACGCGCTTGCCGAGCAGGTTCTGACGGAAACGGCCCTGCTTGCCCTTGAGCATGTCGCTCAATGACTTCAGCGGACGCTTGTTGGCGCCGGTGATGACGCGGCCGCGGCGGCCGTTGTCGAACAGCGCGTCGACGGCTTCCTGCAGCATGCGCTTTTCGTTGCGGACGATGATGTCCGGCGCGCGCAGCTCCATCAGCCGCTTCAGGCGATTATTGCGGTTGATGACGCGGCGGTAGAGGTCGTTGAGGTCCGACGTCGCGAAGCGGCCACCGTCGAGCGGCACCAGCGGGCGAAGCTCGGGCGGGATCACGGGGACGACCTGAAGGATCATCCATTCGGGTCGGTTACCGGAATCGATGAAGCTTTCGACGACCTTGAGCCGCTTGATGATCTTCTTGGGCTTGAGCTCCGACTTGGTGGTGCGCAGCTCCTCGAGCAGCGCCTCACGCTCGCCTTCGAGGTCGAGCTCCTCAAGCAGCTTGCGGATCGCCTCCGCGCCGATGCCGGCGGAGAAGGCGTCCTCGCCATATTCGTCCTGCGCGTCGAGCAGCTCGTCTTCGGTCAGCAGCTGGAACTTCTCGAGCGGGGTGAGGCCCGGTTCGAGGACGATATACTGTTCGAAGTAGAGCACGCGCTCGAGCTGCTTCAGCTGCATGTCGAGCAGCAGGCCGATGCGGCTCGGCAGCGACTTCAGGAACCAGATGTGCGCGACCGGCGCGGCGAGTTCGATGTGGCCCATCCGCTCGCGGCGCACCTTGGTGACGGTCACCTCGACGCCGCACTTTTCGCAGACGATGCCCTTGTACTTCATGCGCTTGTACTTGCCGCACAGGCATTCGTAGTCCTTGATCGGACCGAAGATGCGCGCGCAGAACAGGCCGTCACGCTCGGGCTTGAACGTGCGATAGTTGATCGTCTCGGGCTTCTTGATCTCACCGAACGACCAGCTGCGGATACGCTCGGGGGAAGCGATGCCGATCTTGATCTGGTCGAACGTTTCCGGCTTCGCGACCGGGTTCATGAAGTTGGTGAGCTGGTTCATTTGTTGTCCTCGGGTCCAGTCCCCCTCCCGCTTGCGGGAGGGGTTAGGGGTGGGGCGAGCGCAGCGAGCGACCTAGCTCTCCGCCCACCCCCAGCCCCTCCCGCAAGCGGGAGGGGAGGATTGACATCTTACTCCGCCGCTTCCGGCAGCGCTTCCGGGCCTTCACCGTCCTCGCCGAGCTCTTCGTGGCTCTTGAGGTCGACGTTGAGGCCGAGGCTGCGCATTTCCTTGACGAGCACGTTGAAGCTTTCGGGAATGCCGGCCTCGAACGTGTCGTCGCCCTTGACGATCGCCTCGTAGACCTTGGTGCGGCCGACGACGTCGTCGGACTTCACCGTCAGCATCTCCTGAAGCGTGTAGGCGGCGCCGTACGCTTGCAGCGCCCACACCTCCATCTCGCCGAAGCGCTGGCCGCCGAACTGCGCCTTACCGCCCAGCGGCTGCTGGGTGACGAGGCTGTACGGCCCGATCGAACGCGCGTGGATCTTATCGTCGACCAGGTGGTGCAGCTTCAGCATGTAGATGTAGCCGACGGTCACCTTGCGGTCGAAGGCATCGCCCGTGCGCCCGTCGTAGAGCGTCACCTGACCCGACGGATCGAGCCCGGCGCGCTCCAGCATTTCGGCGACGTCCGCTTCGCGGGCACCGTCGAACACCGGGGTCGCCATCGGCACGCCGCCGCGCAGCAGCTCCGCCATCTCGACGAGATCGACGCCGTCGCGGCTGGCGAGGTCCTCGGCGTAAGTGTCGCCATAGACGCGCTGCAGCGTCTCCACGACCGCCGCCGGGGCTTCACCGCCGGTCGCGTCGGGGTTCGCCTCGCGCCACTCGTCGAGCGCTTGCCCGATCTGCTGGCCGAGCCCGCGGGCCGCCCAGCCGAGGTGCGTTTCAAAGATCTGCCCGACGTTCATGCGGCTCGGCACGCCCAGCGGGTTCAGCACGATGTCGACGTGCGTCCCGTCTTCGAGGAACGGCATGTCTTCGATCGGCAGGATGCGACTGATGACGCCCTTGTTGCCATGACGGCCGGCCATCTTGTCGCCCGGCTGCAGCTTGCGCTTCACCGCGACGAACACCTTGACCATCTTGAGCACGCCCGGCGCGAGTTCGTCGCCGCGCTGCAGCTTTTCGACGCGGTCTTCGAAGCGGTCCTGAATGACCTTCACCGCCTCGTCATACTGCGCGCGAATGGCCTCGAGGTTCGACTGGACCTTGTCGTCCGCCACCGCGAACTTCCACCAGTCGGCCTTGTCGACGCCTTCGAGCATCTCCTCGTCAAGCGCGCTGCCCTTCTTGACGCTCTTGGGCGCCGCGGTCGCGGTCTGCCCGACGAGCATCTCCTTGAGCCGGGCGTAGCTCGCGCGGTTGAGGATGCCGCGTTCGTCGTCGGCGTCCTTCTTCAGCCGCTCGATCTCCTCGCGCTCGATCGCCATCGCGCGCTCGTCCTTGTCGATACCGTGGCGGTTGAACACGCGCACTTCGACGACGGTCCCGGTGACCCCCGGCGGCAGCTTGAGCGAGGTGTCGCGCACGTCGCTCGCCTTCTCGCCAAAGATCGCGCGGAGGAGCTTCTCCTCCGGGGTCATCGGCGATTCGCCCTTCGGCGTGATCTTGCCGACGAGAATGTCGCCCGGCTCGACCTCGGCACCAATGTAGACGATGCCCGCCTCGTCGAGGTTGCGCAGCGCTTCTTCACCGACGTTGGGGATGTCGCGGGTGATGTCCTCCGGCCCCAGCTTGGTGTCGCGGGCCATCACCTCGAACTCCTCGATGTGGATCGAGGTGAACACGTCGTCCTTCACGATGCGTTCGGAGATGAGGATCGAGTCTTCGTAGTTGTACCCGTTCCACGGCATGAACGCGACCAGCGCGTTGCGGCCGAGCGCGAGCTCCCCGAATTCGGTCGAGGGACCGTCGGCGATGATCTGCCCGCCCTCGACGCGGTCGCCGACCTTCACCAGGGGGCGCTGGTTGATGCAGGTGTCCTGGTTCGAACGCTGGAACTTCTGCAGGCGATAGATGTCGACGCCCGACTGGCCGGCCTCGACGTCGCCCGTTGCGCGCACGACGATACGCGTCGCGTCGACCTGGTCGACGATGCCGCCACGGCGCGCGGCGATCGCCGCACCCGAATCGCGCGCGACCGTCGCTTCCATGCCGGTGCCGACGAACGGCGCTTCGGCGCGGAGCAACGGCACCGCCTGGCGCTGCATGTTCGAGCCCATCAGCGCGCGGTTGGCGTCGTCGTTTTCGAGGAACGGGATCAGCGACGCCGCGACCGAGACAAGCTGCTTGGGCGACACGTCCATCAGCGTCACCGTGTCACGCGGCGCCATGACGAACTCGCCCGCTTCCCGCGCGGAGACGAGGTCGTCGACCAGGCGGCCGTCGGCGTCGGTTTCGGCCGACGCCTGTGCGACGGTGTGCTTCTGCTCCTCCATCGCGGAGAGGTAGACCACTTCGTCGGTTACCTTGGCGTCGATCACCTTGCGGTACGGCGTTTCGATGAAGCCGTACTTGTTGACGCGGGCAAAGGTCGACAGCGAGTTGATCAGACCGATGTTCGGCCCTTCGGGCGTCTCGATCGGGCAGATGCGGCCATAGTGCGTCGGGTGCACGTCGCGCACCTCGAAGCCCGCACGCTCGCGGGTGAGACCGCCCGGCCCGAGCGCCGAGACGCGACGCTTGTGCGTGACTTCGCTGAGCGGGTTGGTCTGGTCCATGAACTGCGACAGCTGCGAGCTGCCGAAGAATTCACGCACCGCGGCCACCGCCGGCTTCGCGTTGATGAGGTCGTTGGGCATGACCGTCGACACGTCGACGCTGCTCATGCGCTCCTTGACCGCGCGCTCCATGCGCAGCAACCCGACGCGATACTGGTTTTCGAGCAGTTCGCCGACCGAACGCACGCGGCGGTTGCCGAGGTTGTCGATGTCGTCGATCTCGCCCTTGCCGTCCTTGAGGTCGACCAGTTCCTTGACCACCGCGAGGATGTCTTCGCGGCGTAGCGTGGTGAGATCGTCGGGCGCGTCGAGGTCGAGGCGCATGTTGAGCTTCACGCGGCCGACCGCGCTCAGGTCATAACGGTCGCTGTCGAAGAACAAGCCCTGAAACAGCGCTTCCGCCGTCTCTCGGGTCGGCGGTTCGCCGGGGCGCATGACGCGGTAGATGTCGGCCAGCGCCTGGTCGCGGTCCTCCGCCTTGTCGACGCGCAACGTGTTGCGCATCCAAGGGCCGGTCGTGACATGATCGATATCGAGCAGGTCGATCGCGTCGATCCCCGCCTTGTCGAGCTTCTCAAGGTTCTCGGCGGTGACCTCATCGCCGGCTTCGATGTAAATCTCGCCGGTGGTTTCGTTGATGAGGTCATAGGCCGAATAACGCCCGAAAATCTCCTCGGTCGGAATCATCAGCGTGGTGAGACCGTCCTTCGCCGCCTTGTTGGCGAGGCGCGGGCTGATCTTTTGCCCGCTCGCGAACACGACTTCGCCGGTCTTGGCATCGACCACGTCGAACGCCGGCTTCACCCCGCGCCAGGCGTCGGCGGTGAACGGAATCTTCCAGCCATCGCTCGCCCGCTCGAAGCGCGCGGTCGAATAGAAGTGGTTGAGGATTTCCTCGCCGTTGAGACCGAGCCCGTAGAGCAGGCTGGTGACCGGCAGCTTGCGCTTCCGATCGATGCGGACGTTGACGATGTCCTTGGCGTCGAACTCGAAATCGAGCCACGAACCGCGATAGGGGATGACCCGCGCGGCGAACAGGAACTTGCCGCTGGCGTGGGTCTTGCCGCGGTCGTGGTCGAACAGCACACCCGGCGAGCGGTGCATCTGCGACACGATGACGCGTTCGGTACCGTTGATGATGAAGGTGCCGTTATCCGTCATGAGCGGCATGTCGCCCATGTAAACGTCCTGCTCCTTGATATCGAGGACGGAGCGGGTCTCGGTTTCCGAGTCCACTTCGAACACGATAAGACGCAGCGTCACCTTCATCGGCGCGGCGTAAGTTAGCCCGCGCTGGCGGCACTCTTCGATGTCGTATTTCGGCGGCTCGAGTTCATAATGCACGAAGTCGAGTTCGGCCGTCCCGGCGAAATCGCGGATCGGAAATACGCCGCGCAGCGTTTTTTCGAGGCCGGAAACATAGCCCGTGGCGGGGTCCGAGCGCAGGAACTGTTCGTAGCTTTCGCGCTGAACCTCGATCAGGTTCGGCATCTCGATCGCTTCGTGAATGTTCCCGAACAGCTTGCGGATGCGCTTGGTCGAGGTCGGGAGAGCGCGCGTCGGCGCGCGAGTCGCAACCTCGTTCGCGGTCGCAGCGGTGGTCGCCGGAGCCTTTTTCGCCATGTCGGACAATCTGCCTTTGCCTTAGAAACCCAGGCGCACAGGACGCGCAAAGCACCGCACAACCTCCGGAAAGTCCGGTGGCGGCGGTGTCGGAGCGTCCTGATCCCCGCGGTCCATCCGTGGAAAGCGCTGCGCGACGGCACCTTCCGTCCCGACCGATCGGGTTTCGACGCTCTAGCCGGTGGCGCCGCAACTGTCAAAACTCGGAGCCCGCGCATCGATTATCGATATTATCGTTTGACAATAAGCCACAGAGGGATTATATCGTGATTCGATAACAATCGTATCGGAGAGCGATATGCGTGCTGCCACACCCTTCCTCAATCTGAGCCATCACATCAGTCGCGTTGCCTATTGGATCGTCATCACGTTGGGCGTCGTCGCCGCGCTAGCGTGGTTGGTCACGTTGACGCCGATCGAAATCATGCAACCGGGCGACCGTTTCTCAGATGCGCAGGTCCGAGTAATCCTGGGTTTTGTAACCGCCATGATGGCAGTCACGGCACTGGTGTTGCGGCTGCTGGTGCGGCTGCTAGGCGATGCAAAGCGCGGCGAGATTTTCACCGCCCGCAACGTGGCTCGCCTGCGTGCCATCGCGCTGATGATGTTCGCGAGCACGGTTGTGACTGCCATGCCCACACTGTGGGAGGATAGCGCGCCGCTCGATTGGCGCATCGTCAGCACGTTGACGAGCGTCCTGGTTGGCCTGTTCCCCACGCTGGTCGGCTTCGCGCTCGCGGAAGTATTCGCGCAGGGCGTGGCGCTGCGTGAGGATGCGGAGGGGACTGTCTGATGGCGATCCGCATCCAGCTCGACGACCTGCTGCACCAACGGCGGATGACGCTCACCGAACTCAGCGAGCGGGTCGACATCACGCTCGCCAACCTGTCGATCCTCAAGACCGGCAAGGCGCGGGCAATCCGCTTTTCCACACTTGAGGCGATCTGCGCCGCGCTCGACTGCCAGCCGGGTGACCTCATGCGCTGGGAGGATGACGTTGCGTCATAGGCTCGCGGCTCTCGCTGGAACCGCGCAGCAGGCCTCACGTTTCTACGACAGGGCCGCGCACGTGTCGCGGCGGCAGTGACCTAGGAGACATCTCATGGGTGAATTCGTCGACAAGGCGAAGGCCGCAGGTAACGACATCGCGGGCAAGGCAAAGGAAGCCGCTGGCGCGGTGACCGGTAACGAGAAGCTCGAAGCCAAGGGCGAAGCGCAGCAGGCCAAGGCCGATCTGCAGCACGCCAAGGGTAGCGTGAAGGGCGCCTTCGGCGACGACATCTGATCTGTCGTCATGATGAAAGAGAGCCGGGCGCAAGTCCGGCCCTTTTTCGTTCATGCCCAACATTTCCACCGCGTATCGACAGCGCCGTCGCATCGCGATAAGGCTCTCCGCCAAGCCGGCCGCTCCGTGAAGGGGCGGCCCTTATTGTTTTCAGCTTCCGGGAGCCGCACCGATGGCCCAGCCGCTCATGCCCCACGCGACCGCCGCCTGGCTGGTCGACAACAGCTCGCTCACCTTTCAGCAAATCGCGGAATTCTGCGGTCTGCACATCCTCGAGGTGCAGGCGATCGCCGACGACACCGCCGGCACCAAGCTCACCGGCCGCGATCCGATCCGCGCGCATGAACTGACGCATGAGGAGATCGAAAAGGGTCAGGCCGACCCCAGCTACAAGCTCCAGATGCTGGCCGGACCCGAGCCTGTGCGTCGCACCAAGGGGCCGCGCTACACTCCGGTAAGCAAGCGCCAGGACAAGCCCGACGGCATCGCTTGGCTGGTGAAGCACCACCCCGAGATCAGCGACGCGGCGATCGGCAACCTCATCGGCACCACCCGCACCACGATCGAAGCGATCCGCGAGCGCACGCACTGGAACATCGCCAACATCGTCGCCAAGGACCCGGTTGCTCTGGGGCTGTGCTCGCAGCGTGAGCTCGACGCGCTGGTGGCCAAGGCGGCGAAGAAAGCCGGGATCGAGGCGCCGGTCGACACGCGCTACGCCGGCGATCGCGCCGCGCTGATCGAGGAGTTGAAGGCCGAACGCGAAGCCAACGCCCGCGCCGCTGAGGAAGCGGCGGCGGCGGAAGCGGCGGCGCTTTCCGAAACGGAGACGCCGGCGCCGGCCGAAGAGGTCGACGCCAGCGGCGAGGGGTAAGCCCCCCCCCCCTTCGCTCCGTCGTGGAACGCGCGGTCGACGTCGATGGTTGAGCCCCGGCAACCCCTTGGGAGACCGTTGATGATCGAACCGCGCGCGAACGACCTCGCTCACGAAACGTTGAACGAAGAGCAACTCGACGAGGACGCGCAGGCGCAGACGGTTGCGGACGAGGCGCTGTCGGGCGACCTCGACAGCGACGTCGTGGGTGATAGCGAAAAGGTACGCGGCGGTTTCAGCGTGATGCCGGAAGACGCGCCCGATCTGGTCGACACGATGAACCAGATGGTGAGTTCCGGCCGGCTCGATTACGGCGCTTTCGCCGGCGAACCGGTGCACGACGACGAGGAAGATGCCTACGGCGGCGAACTCGAGGATGAGGATGCGGAGGGGCCGCGCCTCAGCGATGAATAGTCGCTCGACCGTAACGCGCGAGCAGTCCCCCGCCCGACATTGACCCCTCTCGCCGCGCTGCTAGGTGCGCGGGCGTATGGACGGGGCGACAAGCGACATAGCGGCAGAGGGGCCGGGCGGTGGGCCGGGCATTGCGGACACGCCGTTCGACGATGCGCTCAGCGATCGCTACCTCGTCTACGCGCTGTCGACGATCACCGCTCGGTCGTTGCCGGACCTGCGCGACGGGCTGAAGCCAGTCCATCGCCGCTTGCTGTGGGCGATGCGCGGGCTGCGGCTCGATCCCGCCACCGCGCACAAAAAATGCGCTCGCATCGTTGGCGAGGTGATCGGTAAGTATCACCCACACGGCGACACTGCCGCCTATGACGCGATGGTCCGGCTCGCGCAGGATTTTGCGCTGCGCTACCCGCTGGTCGACGGCCAGGGTAATTTCGGCAACATCGATGGCGATAACGCCGCCGCGTACCGCTACACCGAAGCACGGCTGACGAAGGTCGCGATCGACCTGATGGCGGGCCTCGACGAGGGCACCGTCGATTTCCGCCCGACCTATAACGGCGAAGAGAGCGAGCCCGAGGTCATGCCCGGGCTGTTCCCCAACCTCCTCGCCAACGGCGCGAGCGGCATTGCGGTGGGGATGGCGACGAGCATCCCGCCGCATAACGCTTCGGAATTGATCGACGCTGCGACGCTGCTCATCGACCAGCCCGACGCCCCGCTCGAAGCCCTCCTGGAGCATGTCCGCGGACCTGACCTCCCCACCGGCGGGCAAATCGTCGACAGCCCTGCCGCGATCGCCGCCGCCTATGCGAGCGGGCGCGGATCGTTCCGGGTGCGCGCGCGCTTTGCCGATGCGCCTGAAAAGGGCGACGGCCCCGGCGCCTGGCAGCTCGTCGTGACGCAAATCCCCTACGGCGTCGCCAAGGGCAAGCTGATCGAACAGATCGCGCAGATCATCGCCGACAAGAAGCTGCCGATCCTCGAGGATGTGCGCGACGAGAGCGCGGAGGACCTGCGCATCGTGTTCGTGCCGCGCAGCCGCACGGTCGACGCCGATGTGCTGATGGAGTCGCTCTATCGACTGACCGATCTCGAAACGCGGCTGCCGCTCAACCTCAACGTGCTCGACGCCCGGCGCACCCCGCACGTCATGGGGCTGAAGCAGGTGCTGAGCGAATGGCTCGCCCACCAGTTCGAGGTGCTGCTGCGCCGCACGCGCCACCGCATCGCGCGCGTCGACGACCGGCTGGAGCTCGTCGGCGGCTACATCATCGCCTACCTCAACCTCGACCGGGTGATCGAAATCATCCGCAACGAGGACGAGCCCAAGCCCCTCCTGATGGCGGAGTTCGAGCTGACCGACCGCCAGGCCGAAGCGATCCTCAACATGCGGCTGCGGAGCTTGCGCAAGCTCGAGGAAATGGCGCTGATCAAGGAGCGAGACGCGCTGACCAAGGAGCGCGGCGACCTTTCCGCGCTGCTCGACAGCCCCGCGCGTCAGCGCACGCGGATGAAACGCGACCTCGCCAAACTGCGTGAGGAATATGGCCCGGAAACCGCGCTCGGTGCACGCCGCACGATCATCGCCGAGGCGGCGGCGGTGCGCGACATCCCGTTCGAGGCGATGATCGAACGCGAGCCGATCACCGTCGTTCTCTCCAAGCGCGGCTGGGTGCGCGCGCTCAAGGGCCATGTCGACGCCGCACGCTCCGCCGACCTCAAGTTCAAGGAAGGGGACGGCCTCGCCTTTGCGACGACCGCGCAGACCACCGATCGCATCCTCCTGTTCACCGCGGAGGGGCGCTGCTTCAGCCTCGCCGGGGACAAGCTGCCCGGCGGGCGCGGGTTCGGGGAGCCGGTGCGGCTGTTCGCCGACATCGAAGGCGAAGGCGCGATCGTCGCGATGCTCGCCGCGCAGCCCCGCGGCGATGCGCGGTTGCTGGTGGCATCGACCAGCGGGCACGGATTCCTCGTGCGGGCCGCTGACTGCATCGCTGAAACGCGCAAGGGCAAGCAGGTGGTGAACCCGCGCACTGGAGCGCGCCTTAGCGTGGTGCGCCCGATTGCAGCGGGCGACGATGCGGTTGCGGTGATCGGCGATAACCGCAAGCTCGCGGTGTTCGCGCTTTCCGAGCTTCCCGAGATGGCACGCGGGCAAGGGGTGATGCTGCAACGCTACCGCGACGGCGGGCTCGCCGATGCGCGCACGCTCAAGATGTCGGACGGGCTGGCGTGGACCATGGGCGGGGCGGAGGGGCGCACGCGAACCGAGGCCGACCTCACGCCATGGCGGACCGCGCGCGGCGGCGCGGGGCGGATCGCACCCACCGGCTTCCCGCGGGACCATCGCTTTGGCTAACTGCGCGCGAGCTGATTGGCGAGAACCCTAACGCGCTCTTCACCACGCTGACGAAGTCGGAGTTCATCGCGGTTCGTTAGTCGGCGATGCTGCATGGGTCTGCCGGGCGAACTCGATATTCAGCGCTATGTGCGCAGGCCGGGCGAGCTGGCGGTGCCGCTCGCGCTGTTGCCTGGCGCCTGCGCAATCGTCGACCTCGACCTGCCGGGGGACCACCGCGCGATCATCCTCGCCGCCAACGAGACATTCCGCGCCTGGTGCGCCGATGGTCTCGACGCGCGACGCCACGGCGGGATCGTGCGCGCGATGATCGAATTGCGTCGCTCGGAGCCGAGGCGCGAAAGCCATGATTTCGTGTGGGACGAGCCACAGTTCGGCGGGAGGAGCTACGACGTCGCGCTGCGCCGCTTGGTCGGCGGACGCATGCTGCTCGCGCTTAATGATCGCACGCGTCAGAGCCGCAGCGAAGCAGCGCTAAAGCGTGAAGCGGTGAGCGATGAACTGACCGGCCTTCCCAACCGCGTCGGGCTGATCGAAACGCTGGGGGAGATCACACCCGACGACGGTCGCCACGCGCTGCTGCTCGTCGATCTCGCCCGTTTCAGCCGCATCAATGAAAGCATCGGCGCGCTCGCTGGGGACGAGCTGCTGTTGGCGGCGGCCAACCGGCTCCGCCGTGCGCTGCGCCAGGGCGACACCCTCGCGCGGATCGGCGCCGATGAATTCGCCATCCTCCTCAAACTGCGAGAGGACGACGCGGAGGCGCTCGCCATCCGCCTGCTCGCCCTGTTCGAAGACCCGTTCCGCATAGGCGAGCTGCGCCTGGCGATCGAGGCGGCGGTGGGCGGACTGTCCGGCATCGTCGCCGGCGAACTTGGGGGCCCTGAGGAGTGGCTGCGGCGCGCGCAGATCGGGCTCAAGGATGCCAAGCGCTCCGGCCAGTCGCCCCGCTTCTACGCGGCCGGGCGGCGCCGCGATGCGCGCGCGCGGCTCGACTGCGAATCCGCGCTCCGCAGCGCGATCGAGCAAGGCGGCATCGAATGCGCCTTTCAACCGCTGGTCGACCTCCCCTCGCGCCGGATCGTGGGCTTTGAATCGCTCGCACGCTGGCGCCGCGACGGGGAGAGCGTGACGCCCGACAAGTTCATCCCGATCGCGGAGGAGAGCGGCCTCATCGTGCCGCTGGGGCGACTGGTGCTGCAGCGCGCGCTGGCCACCCTCGCCGAATGGGACGCGCTCGCCGGGGGGGCGGTTCCGCTGCACGTCGCGGTCAACGTGTCCGCGCTCCAGCTGCTGCGCGACGACCTTGGCGACGCGGTCGACCGGGCCGCTGCGCAAGCGGGCGTCGGGGTCGAGCGGCTGGTGGTGGAGATGACCGAAAGCGCCATCGTCGCCGATCCCGAGCGCGCGGAGGCGGTGTTCCGCGACCTCGCCAGGCGCGGGGTGCGCGTCGCAATGGACGATTTCGGCACGGGCTACTCAAATATCGCCAGCCTCTCCCGACTGCCTATCGACACGCTCAAGATCGACCGCAGCCTGATTGCCGGAGTCGAGGAACGCGACGACGCGCGCGCCATCGTTCGCACCATCCAGAGCCTCGCCGACGCTCTCGGCATGCGCACCACCGCGGAGGGAATCGAGAGCGAAGCGGTCGCTCGCGAAATCGCCGAAATCGGCTGCCATCACGGCCAGGGCTACCTGTTCGCCCGGCCGCTGTCGCCGAGCGACGCCTGGCGCGCCATCGCCGCCTGATCGGCTAGTGCGCCGCCAGCGCGGCGTCGATCAGCGCGCCGCTCGCGCTGGCGTCGGGAAAGCCCGCGGCGATCCAGTCGCTCTCGATCCGCTTGAGGAGCCGCGCGACCTCCGGCCCGGCGAGCACGCCGCGCGCGATGAGGTCGCGGCCTTTCACCGGAAACTGCGGCGGTTGGAAAGATAGCAACGCCGCCGCACCCTTTGCGTCGCCGCGCAGCAGCGTCGTATCGAGTGCCGCCGCTGCGCCGATGCGATAGGCAAGCTCGGCCCCGTAAATGCGAGGCGCTTCCAGCACCGCGGCGAGATGCTTGCGCTGGCGGGTGGAAAACCGCAGCCGCGCGGCCATGGCATCCGCCGCTCGCGCATCCGGCGGCCCGAGCGCCACCAGCCGCCGTAGCGCATCGGGCGCAACCCCCGCCGCCGCCTCCGTCGCCACCAGCGCCGCCAGCCGGGCGGGACCGTCGGGGAGCGCCTCCCCCGCAACCTCGGCGAGCACCTCCAGCCGCGCCATCCGCTCCACCGCCTCAACAGGGTCGGGCAGCGCGAGCAGGCGGAGCAGCTCGTCCGCGACGCGCTCGCGCGACAGCGCGCGCAGCGTTCGGGCGTGGCTTGCGATCACCCCCTCCGTCGCCGCATCGCGCTCCCCATCGCCGAAGCGCGCGTCGAAACGGAACCAGCGCAGGATGCGCAGATGATCCTCCGCAATCCGCGTCGCGGCATCGCCGATGAACCGCACTCGCCGGGCGGAGAGATCGGCGAGGCCCCCGACCGGATCGAACAGCTCCCCCGAAACGACGTCGGCGTACATGGCGTTGATCGTGAAGTCGCGGCGTGCCGCGTCCTCCGCCCAGTCGTCGGCGAAGGCGACGGTGGCGCGGCGGCCGTCGGTGGCGACGTCGCGGCGCAGCGTCGTCACCTCGAAAGGACGCCCTTCGGCGACCGCGGTGACCGTGCCGTGGGCGATGCCGGTGGGCACCGCCTTCAGCCCCGCCGCCTGGAGCCGCTCGACCACCTCCACGGGCCGCAGCACCGTCGCGAGGTCGACGTCGGTCACCGGCAACCCCGCGAGCGTGTCGCGCACCGCTCCACCCACCGCGCGCGGGCGCCCGAAGCGCGGTTCGTCCAGCGCCGTCGCCACCCGCAGCAGCGCGGGATCGTGCCGCCATTCCGCATCGGGCAGCACCGTCACGCGCGCGCCTCCGTACGATTGAGCGCGTGCGGTTCGGCGTCGAGGCCGAGCGCCGCGCCGATGTTGCGGATCATCCCTGCGGTCGCGCCCCACACGCGCTCCTCGCCCACTTCGATGTCCCAATAATGGCGCTCGATCCCCTGCCATACGCCCGATCGCGCGATTTGCTGCGCGGGATCGAACAGGCGATCGACCGGCGCTTCGAAGATATGCGCGACCTCGCTCTCCTGCGGGGCGAGCGGGAGGTCGGGGTCGATCACCGCGATCACCGGAGTGACGTGAAAGCCGGTGCCGGTGCGATAGGGCGCGATCGCCCCCACCACGCGCGCGGCGTCGGGCGGCAGCGCGACCTCCTCCCACGCTTCGCGCAGCGCTGCGGCGATGGCGTCGCGATCGCCTGGGTCGATCCGCCCGCCGGGAAAGGCGGTCTGGCCGGAGTGGCGCCGCAGGTGCGACTGGCGGCGGGTGAGCAGCAGCTGCGGGCGCGGACGCTCGACGAACGCCACCAGCACCGCGGCCGGCGTGAAGCTTCCCTCGGCCGACAGCGGCGCGTCGCCGTCGTGCGGCAACTGGCCTCCGCGGGCGAGGCGCCGCGCCAGTTCCTCGGCGAGCGCACTCA
>CAKZIN010000044.1 GCA_936933955.1 uncultured Sphingopyxis sp.
ATAACACCGATCCCGCCACTGGGTGGAGGGGTCGGGGCCGGCGTAGGCGTCGGTGTCGGGGTCGGGGTCGGGGTCGGGGTCGGAGTCGGAGTGGGGGTAGGTGTCGGCGTGGGCGTCGGGGTAGGGGTAGGGGTAGGGGTAGGCGCTGGAGTCGGCGTGGGCGTCGGCGTTGGCGTCGGCGTGGGCGTTGGCGCTCCGGCGCTCACCCTGGCGATGTACGCCTGCGCCTTGCCATTGATCGTCCCGTCACCGACGATCACCGTGCCATCGGCGTTGGTGGCGACTGCGTTATCGTAGCTGTTGGTGCCATTGTTGACACCTGCCGCGGCGAGCCACTGTGCAACGGTCTGGACTCCACCTCCAGCCCACCGCGCGGCAAAACTCACGTCGATCGTATAGGCGCCCGTGGTGACTGGTAGAAAAACGAGCCCCACCGCCACCTTGCCGTCGGCGCTGACCGCATTGGCGATGGAGGAGCGCTGGTCGGGCGCGAAAGCCAATGCTGTCAGCCCGGTCGTTGGCGTCCACTGCACCGCCAGCGTGTTGTTGCCGAGCAGCGCGTTGGCCCCCAGCGGCAGGCCGCCCTGCTGCGAATAGCCGACGATGACATTGCCATCGTCCGAGATGTCATTGCCGAAGCTGCTCGCCCCAGTCGCCTGGTGCTGCGCGATCTTGCCCAGGTCGACGAAGCCCGTGGCTTCGGTCCATCGGAAGGCCCGATTAACCGCGACGTTGCCATCGATCATGCCCATGGCGCCTGTGGCGACCGAGCCGTCTACGTTTAGACCGAATATCTGCGCGCTGCCGGAACGCCCGTTGGCGGTCCCTGGCTGCAGCGTCACCGGCTCGCCGCCGTTGCGCCATAAAGCCGGCTGGATCGTGTTGACGCTGCCGGCGACGACTTTGCCGTCGCCCGATAGCGCAGTTATCCCGGCAAAGGTGCTGCCCGGGAGCAAGGTGGCGACCCCGTTGGTCCATACCACGCCGCGCGACTCGCCGCCGAACCTGTCTTCGGACACGATACCCGCCACCACGGTTCCGTCGTTCGAGATGCCGACCGTCTGAGCCGACGCGAACCCGCTCGGGATGGGCAGCATCATGCCGCCGTTCGGGCCGATCACCCAAGCCGACGTCGCGAGAGGGAAGGTGGACTGGCCCTCTACCGCACCGGCGTTGACCACCCAGAACAAGCCGTTCCCCGACACATCGACCGCCTGTGTCGACCCGCGAACCGCCTGGTTTGCCTTTGGCACCGCGTTGGGGCTGTTCGGAACTTCGGACGATCCCTTGACCGAGCTCTGCGCGCGGCCCGGCATCGGCGTCAGCAGGATTCCCGCGACCACGCAGGCCTGCGCGAGCGTCGATGACCCGAGCCGCAGGCAGGCCGCCGCTTTGCGGACGGCTCCGCCTGCCGTGGTGGTCTGCTGCAAGGATACAATGTCGATACGCTCCCCAACGCTGCATCCGTCGACGCAGATCGGCACTTCGCGTAGGTGATGGGGAGGAGGAGTCGCGATCCCCCATTCCGGGGGGTGCTTGACGGGTCGCGGATGGGCCATCCGTTGCAGACACGTGGTGGACCGGCGCCGAAGTGGAGTCAGCAGGGGAGACGGACGATCGACGTCGCAGCGAGCCGGTCATCGCCGTTACAGGCGCTCTTCCTCGTGCTGCTGCCTGCGCTGGCACTGACGGCAATGGCGGTCGCTTATGCCGCGGCCGAGCCCTTCTTCGGTTTTCCGAACGCGGCCTCCGCCCCGTCGTTCACCTTGGTATCCCAGGGTCGCTCGTCGCCCGTGGAAGTTACTCCGTTCGATCGGACCGTCGAGCCTGACGTCCTGACGGACTACGCGCTGTATAGCCGTTTCCTCGCTCGGCAGGACCGCATTCGCGCGAAACTCGCCGCGCCCATGCTGATTGCACAATATGGGGGCGGGGGCGTCGCGCTTTCTGCCACACCCCGCGGGCTACTGCGGCTCGGCCCCGAATTTTGGCTGCAAATTGCCGTCGGCCTGGTTTGCTTTATCGTCGGGGCGTGGGTGTGGCGGATGCGGCCGGCGGACCGCGCGGCCCAGATGTTTGCCATCGCCAGCTTGGCGGTGCTGATCGCTGCCTATCCCTCCGCCATCTATACCACTCGTGAGTTGGCGCTGCCGGGCGGGCTGTTCCGTTTCCTTGCCGCCTGCAATCACATTGGCGCCGGGATATTTGGTGCGGCGATGGTCTCGCTGTTGCTGATCTATCCCCGCCGACTCGTAAGCGATCGCTGGATAGCGGCCGTCTTCGCCGTCCAGTGCGGCTGGATCGGGGCCGACGTCCTCGGCATCCTGCCCAACCCGCAAGTCGGCGCCTTTTTCTTCATCCTGCTGAGCTTTGTCGCGATCGTTGTGTTGGCCGTCGCGCAGTATGCGATCAACCGGCATGACCCGACCGCGCGCACCGCCATGCGCTGGTTCGGGCTGGCCGTGCTCGTGGGATCCGGCATCCCGATCTTTCTGATCGTCGCGCCGCCCGTGTTTGGCCAGCCCGTCATACTCACGCAAAGCTATGCCTTTGGCTTCTTTCCGTTGATCCACGCGGGAACCGCCGTCGCCATCGCCCGCTACCGGCTGTTCGACCTAGACCGATGGTCGTTCTGGATCCTGTTTTACTTGCTGGGAGCGGTGACGCTGCTGGCGATGGACGCGGCACTGGTGGCCTTCGTCAATTTGGACCGCGGCGCCGCGTTCAGCGTGGCGCTGCTCGCGGTTGTGCTTGGCTATCTGCCGCTGCGGAATTGGGCCAACGATCGGCTGTTGGGCCGACGCGGAACAGAGGACGCCGCCGACATGCAGTCGCTGCTGGACCTTGTCCTGATGCCTGACCCTCGCGATCAGCGCAAAGCATGGGCGAAGCAGCTCGAACAAGCCTTCCATCCAGCTGCCATCGAAACCGGGGCCCCGGTCGATCAGCCACGCCTGCTCGACCAAGGCGCGGCGCTGCAAGTGCCGGCGGTCGGCCCCCTGCCGCCTCTCATCCTGGTCCATGCCGCACGCGGACGCCGTCTGTTCAGTACCGCCGACGTTCGGGCTACGGACGATATGGTGGTGGCAGTTCGCAGCGCCTTCCATAGCCGCAACGCATTCGAGCGCGGCGTCCTCGAAGAGCGCGGCCGGATCGAGCTCGACGTGCACGACAACCTCGGCATCCAGCTGCTGCGCGCGCTCCATTGCGAGGAGCCTGCGCGCAAAAATGCCTATATTCGCGACGCGATCGGGGAATTGCGCGACATCGTCGGCAACCGGCGCCAGCACGACATGACGCTCGAAGCGCACTTGGCGGAACTGAGGCTGGAGATTGCCGACGCGGCCGCGCTCGCTTGGGTTCGCCTTGTTTGGCATATCGACCTCACCCCCGTCGCGCGGGTTTCGACCGCGACGCTCAACGCGCTCCGCTCGGTCCTGCGCGAAACGGTCAGCAATGCGCTCAAGCACGCCGGCCCGCAGACGATCCAGGTCAGCATTACGAGCAGCCCTGACAACTGCCTTCGCCTCCGCGTGGAAGACGATGGATCAGGCTTCGACCCCGATGTCGTCACGCCGGGGCGGGGCCTCGCAAACGGTCGCGAGCGGCTGGCGGCGATGCGCGGCTCGCTTGCCATCGTCAGCGGCCCCGAAGGCACCATCGTCGACATCAAAATGCCACTGGGACCGGCGGAATGAAGAATGTTTTCATTCTCGAAGACGTCGAGGAGACGCGCGCCTGGCTCAAGGAGGTGGTGCGTGAAGCATTCGCGATCGGTCGCATCTTCGAAGCGGGCACCGTGCGACAGGGAATGAGCATCGCGTCATTGGAAAAGATCGATGTGGCACTGATCGACCTGCGCTTGCCCGACGGCTCCGGCATCGATGTCCTTCGGGCACTGCATGCCAAGCAGCCGGAAGCGGAGTGCATCGTCACCACGGTGATGAGCGACGATACGCATGTCGTGAGCGCGCTGCTCGCCGGAGCGCAAGGCTTTCTGCTCAAGGATCAGACGACCGAAAGCCTGGTCGGCCAGCTCAAGCGCCATGACGAAGGCATTCCGGCACTCTCACCCTCCATCGCGCGCCGCATCATGGAGCACTTTGGCCGCACCGGCCCCGCGCAAAATCCTGCGGGCCTGCTGACCAGTCGCGAACAGCAAGTGCTCGGGCTGCTCGGTCGAGGTCTGCGCAACGCCGAGGTGGCGCGGGAGCTGGGCCTCAGCACCGCGACAATCGGCAGCTATGTGAAGGCGATCTACAGCAAGCTTGGTATTTCCAGCCGAGCCGAGGCTGCTTGGCAGGCCAACAACCTGGGTTTGGCCTACCGTCGGGGCGACACGTGAACGACCTCACGTGACGCCAGCGCGGCTCCGCCCGGACGATTTGCTAGCCGATGACGCTACGGTCGACGCGGTCAGCCAATCTTGCGGTGGCCTGCCGCTCCAGCGCAGGAACAATCAACCGGGACCCGCTCAACGAAGTCCGTTGGATCACGTGCGGTCCCCGCTTTTGTTGACCGATTTTAGTCACCGGCGGACTAGCAGTCCCGTCGCGGCCCGCTTATGCTGCTAACCGTTTCGCGGGGGCGATTCTTTCGGAGCTTGGCTGTTCGCAGCCGTTACTGATCCGCACCTTCCACACCACTCGGCGCTATCGCGTGTCGGGCGGCGAGGCCTCGCGGGCTTGAAAGGTTCGAGGCTGCATAGGTGAGCGATACTGTTCAGACTTTGTTGAACGAGATGAACCTGCGTCCATTTCGCGGTCTGGATCGGCGCGCGCGGGCCTACCAGAGGGTCATCAGCCTCCTCATCCTGTCGGCCTCGATCGTCGTCTGCGGCTTTGTCGCCTCCGCGTTGCGGAGCTTGGAGGCGGGGCATCCGACAATCCAGGTCGTGCTGACATCGGCCGCGTTGGCACCGCTGCTCGGCTTTCTCACCAATTACGGCACAGGAAAGCAGTTGGTCCGCTAAGGGCTGGCGATCCAGCAGACGGTCTTCCTCATCGGCTATACCGCGGTTCTGACCGCGCTGCTGCTGTTCTTGCTGAAGTCCAGTCTGGCCGTCTCCCGATTGGCGCTCAGCGCCACCTTCCTGCTCACAATGGTTGTGGCTTCCGCCGCGCGGATGCTGATGGTTTGGCGGAATAGGTCTCGTGTAGGCTCCAGGGCGGAGCGCGCCTTGGTGATCGAGGACGGTCGTCACTATCAAGGAAATCCGTCGAATACGGTCAGACTATGCGGCTTCGATATCGAGAGGGCTCGTCGCGATCCGGACATGTTGGGGGCGCTCGGCCGTCTGATCGGGGGGATGGATCGGGTCATCGTACACTGCCGACCGGAGCGCGAGGACGACTGGTGCAATCTGCTGTCGGCGTTCAACGTACGTGTCGATCTGATCGACGAGCGAGCGACGCGTCTCGGCGCACTTGAGGTCGGCGAACACCGCGGCGATCGGACGCTGATGGTTGCCGGTTATCCGCTGTCGATGCGGTCGCGCGCCTTGAAGCGCTCGTTCGACATCGTTCTGTCGTTTGTCGGTCTGATCCTCGTCTCGCCGTTGCTGCTCCTGGTCGCGGGAGCGATCCTGATGGAGGACGGCCGACCGCTGTTCTTTCGGCAGCAGCGCATCGGACGGGATAATACCCCGTTTTCGATCCTCAAGTTCCGCTCGATGTCGGTGGATCAACGGGACGATGGCGCGCTCGAGCTGACGTCGCGCGGCGACCCGCGCGTGACGCGCGTGGGTCGTATCATACGCGCGAGCTCCATCGATGAACTGCCACAACTGCTAAATGTGCTGAGGGGCGACATGAGCCTCGTCGGACCACGCCCGCACGCGCCCCTCGCTCGGGCTGGGACCAAGCTCTATTGGGAGGTCGATGCGCGCTACTGGCACCGCCATCGCTTGCGTCCCGGCCTTTCCGGTCTGGCGCAGGTGCAGGGCTATCGCGGCAACACCGAGGAGGAGCGCCACTTGAGCGACCGGCTGGAGGCTGATCTCCAGTACATCGAGGGTTGGTCGATCTGGCGCGACGTGCGCATCATCATCGCAACCGCGCGTGTTCTGATACACTCGCGGGCCTTTTGACCAATGCTCTTCTGCGATTTCCAGGAAAATTCGTGACAATCATGACTGCCCTGCCGCCCGGGCCGATGACGATCGCTCGGAGCGACGATTTGCACGTGCCGATCGACCCGCTCGACGCACGTCCTGTGCTCGATCTGCGTCGGCTGGTTCAAACGCTGTGGCAGTACAAGCGCGCAATCGTCGCGATCATCGGTGGAACGGTGGCGGTCGGGCTGTTGATCACGTTTCTCCTCACGCCCCGATACAGCGCATATGGCACGCTTCAGGTCGACCAGGAGGAGCAGCGCATCCTTGCCTCGCAGCAGGAGGCGCCAGCTCCAAGTCTTCAGGATTCGGAGCGGTTCCTGAACACGGCCGTCGATGTTCTGCGCAGTCGGCGGATGGCACAGCGCACCGCGGCCGAGCTCGGCCTCATGAGCGACGACCGCTTCCTTACGCTGATGAAGGTCAAGCTGCGCGAAGCTCCACAAAGCCGCGAGAACAAGGTGCGAGAGGACGCGACGATCCGCGCCATCGCCGACAATCTGTCCGTTTCGCTGAGCAATGACTCGCGGGTGGTGACCGTCGGGTTCAGCAGCCCCGATCCGGAATTCTCCGCTCGCTTCGTCAACACTTTCATCGCCAACTTCTTGCGCTACAACATCGAACGCAAGCTGGATAAGACCACCTACGCGCGAGATTTTTTGTCAGGTCAGCTCGAAGAGGCGAGGCAGCGGCTCCAGCGGGCCGAGCGGTCGGCGAACGATTATGCGCGCAGCTCGGGCGTCGTGCGCGTCCCCTCCACCACTCCGGGGACGGCAGAAAGCACGCTGACCGCGGTCGACCTTTCTCAGTACAACCAAGCGCTGGCCACGGCGCGCACCGCGCGCATCGCCGCGGAAAGTCGATGGGCCCAAGTTCGCAGCGCGCCGGACCTGGCCATCCCGGAAGTCATCCAAAATCAGGCGCTGCAGACGCTCTACGGCGACCGCGCCAAACTCGCCGCGCAGTTGCGGCAGGAACTGGTCAGCAAACAGCCCGAACATCCGCAGGTAGTGCCGCTGCAGCGGCAGCTGAACGAGTATGATCGCCAGATCGAGACGCTCACCGCGGGCGTTCGTCGGTCGATCAGGGATGAATATCAGGCCGCGTTGCAGCGCGAGGAAACTCTGCGCAGCCGGGTCGGCAGCCTCGTATCCAATTCCGAACGCGACCGTGATCGGTCGGTCCAGCTCAACACTTTACTGAGAGAGGTGGAAACCAGCCGGCAGTTGTACGACGGCCTCTTGCAACGCTTTCGGGAGATGAGCGCCGAGGCAAACATCACCGCCAACAATGTGCAGCAGATCGACCTCGCCGAACCGCCGGTGCGCCCGACTTCGCCACGGCCATTGCTCAACCTGGCGCTCTCGCTGTTGGCCGGGGCTGCGTTGGCCGCGATCTACATTTTCCTGCGTGAACAGATCGACGATCGTCTTCGCGGGCCGCAGGACATAGAGCGTCGCCTTGGGCTCAAGTTGCTCGGCGTGACGCCAATAGTCGCAAATGGCGAAACGCCGGAGGCCGCGCTCAGCGACCCCAAGTCCCCGTTGTCCGAGGCCATTTACTCGCTAAGGACGGCGCTCCAGTTCGCTACGCCGGATGGGCTCCCAACCCGCCTGCTGATCACGTCGAGCCGCAAGGAGGAAGGCAAATCCTCCACGACCGCGGGGATCGCGCGCGCCATCGGCGACCTCGGCAGGCGGGTGGTGATCATCGATGCCGACCTCCGCCGCCCCACGGTGCATCACAATCTTGGGATCGGGAACGACGTCGGGCTGGTCGAACTACTGAGCGAGCGCGCGTCGATCGGCGACGTGCTCCGGCCGACGAGTTATACCGGCGTCTCGGTCATTACGTCGGGCGCAGCACCCGCAAATCCGACCGACATTCTGGCTTCGCACAAATTCGCCAACCTGCTCGATCAGTTGGGAGAGCGGTTCGACACCATCTTGCTCGATTCCCCGCCCGTTTTGGGGCTTGCAGACGCGGTGATTCTCTCGGGCTTGCGGGATGTTTCGACGGTCCTGCTGGCCGATGCCGCGACGGCAACGCGCGGACGTCTCCGCCACGCCATGCGCCGCCTCGAGGATGGGGGCGCCCGGATCGTCGGCGCGATTTACTCGCGCCACGATTTCACAAAGGCAGGGCTGGCGCAGGACGACTATGCGTACGCCGATCAAGAATATTACGCGTATGAGGCGAAGGCTTGATCAGGTCGAGCGCGGGGCGGTGGGGGCTTTGGGTCGCCTGCGCCGTGATCGCCGGGCTGGCGATTGTATCGGGCAGCGACCGCGCAGGCGTATCGCTCGTCTCGCAGGGCCCTTTCGCGCAATCGATGCGGTTGCAGATCGCGGGCGGGGCGGTCGCCGCCGGGCGCCCGGCGGTGGAGCCTGCGGAGGTGGCGGTGCGCTACGCACCCTTGCGCCGCGGTCACCTGTCGATCCTCGCGCTCGCGCTGGCGGGTGAGGGGCGCACGGAAGAGGCGTCGCGCGCGCTGGTCGCAGCGCTGGGGACCGGGTGGCGCGATCCAGTGGCGCAGGCGCTCGCAGTCGAAGCGGCAGTGCGCGGGGGCGAGGCGGATGTGGCCATGCTGCGGGCCGAGGCGCTGCTGCGCACGGTGCCCGAAGCGCCTGTCGCGCAAAGCGCGCTCGCAAAGTTAGCGGAGGTGCCCGCCATGCGTACCGCGCTCGCTGGGGCGCTCGCGCGGAACGAACGCTGGTCTGCGGCGGCGCTTGCCGGGGTGCGGTCGCTGCGAGGACGCGCACTCGCCGAGCGGCTCGCGCTCTTGGCTGAAGCGCGTGGTGCAGGCTGGCGTCCCGACCTGGCCGAGGTGCGCCGCTTTGCGGGCGAGTTGTTCGAGGAGGATCCGCAGACGGCGTGGGCCGCCTGGACCGCGCTCGCGGGGCCAGGCGATCTTGCGACGCACGGCTTGTGGGATGGCCGGTTTGGCGGGCTTGCGGCCTACAGCGGCACCTATTTCGGCCCGTTTGCGTGGAACGTGCGGGCGGGCTCGAGCGTCACGGCGATCTCCGCTGGAGGGCGGCTGTTGGTGAGCGGTGGCGGGCTCGTCGCGGAACCCGTCGCGGTCCAACGAACGATGCTCGGCGCGGGCACGCACTTGCTCAGCTGGCGCTCGACCGAGCGGCGGGCAGGCGAGCCGGCGCTGACGTTGACCGCCGAATGCCCCTCCGCGCCCGCAACGCTGGAGTCGGGCCCGGTCGTGGCCATGGGCGATCGCTACGCGCGAACGCTGCGACTCGCGGGTGCTTGCGGAGTCGCGATCAACGTTCTGGCCCTGTCAGGCGACAGCGGCGGCCGCTCGATCGAGGACGTCCGGCTCGGAGGAGTAGGTGGATGATCAGCGCCAGGCGATCCGATATCGACCCAGCCATAGGAAAAACAAAGCCGCTGCGATCGCTAGCAGCGTTTTGATACCGAACACCGAGAAAAAGTATCCGGTGTAGTAAAACGCCGTCAGGCCAATCAAAACCCTTCCCAATGCGATCAGCGCGAATAAATTCATCCGCGGCAGCGCGTAGGCGATCAAAAGGAAAAGACCTGCGTGATAGGCCGCGATGATTGCGGTGAGCGCCATCAGCCCGACGAAACCCATCGTTCGCAGAGCATATGGCATCTGAGAGAACACGTAACCGCCGCCGGTGTCCATGATGAACCCGAGCTGCGCCGCCGGCACGTATTCGGCCATT
The DNA here is from genome assembly GCA_936933955.1 of uncultured Sphingopyxis sp. GTDB lineage: Bacteria > Pseudomonadota > Alphaproteobacteria > Sphingomonadales > Sphingomonadaceae > Sphingopyxis. Next base: position 9,817 of record CAKZIN010000044.1, read on the forward strand.
ATCCAGTATCGCCCGAATGCCTGCCGAAACACTCTCGAATCCTGGCTCTGCACGTCAAACCAGGTCTGAAAATCCTGCCCGAGCTTGGAGCTGTTCCAAGCGACCAATTGAAAATGATTGCGATCGGTCAGGAACCATAGCTGGCCCTGCTGAGACACGCGTTCCCCAAGCCTGGCGACAGCGCCTGGCAGGTCGTTCATGCCTCCATATGCGAGTAGGATTGCGGGTATTGTCAGTATCGTGAGCCCCACGCCGACCTTCACGATTGAGCCTAGTGGGATGACCCCGCCCCGCGCGATGTGGGAAAGACCGGCCGGAATAGCGAAAAGTAGACTCAGCTCCACAAGAGAAGTGAACTTCTCGCCAAGAAGCAAAGAGATTGAAAGCAATGTTGCGCAGCAAGCATAGCCAACAAATTTCAAGCGACGATCCAGAAAGATCGCGCCTATCATGACGGCAAAGACCGACCGGTTTCCGAGGACGAATTGCAAAACGTTTGAATCCAGCCGCCTTTGAAAGGAGAAACGATCTTCGCCCGTCAGCAGTGGAAGCCCAGACGTCATCCCCAGATAGGCGACGTATAGAGCTGCCAAAGCTAATATTGCCGCCAACAAGAGCGCAACCGGTTGAACTCGGCGATTCCACCATTGGTCAGGCAGCAAGAATTGCCCGGAAAGACGCGGCCACGCTGCTTGAATAATTGTCGTCGCAACCGCAAAGAAAAACCCATGCACCAACAGCAGGCGGGAGAATGCGCCCGTCGGAGCACCCGACTGGAATGTCTCGGTCATGTAAGCGCCGCTTTCAATGGCGACGCCGGAAATGAACTCTGTGAACCGGATTGCCAGAATAGGGGCCAGGATTACCAATGCGGCAGGTGCCACACGGTTGATGACCAACGTCATGAGTACGAAGACACCGGCCGCGAGAACAGCCCAGATCGGGCTCGGGATCATCGTCGAGCCGATGATCAGTGCGATCGACGCCAGCAAGATCGGCAGGAGTTGCGAGACCGTCGCGGATACAGGGTTCGCGCGATCGATCTCAGATACCGCACCGGTGAATGGTAGGCGAGCGGCGATCACGAACATTTTCTTTCTGCTTATCGGGGCAACGGCTGCGATTGTCGGCAAGAGACGAAGGCGCTAGGCGGGTCAACGGGTTGCAGGCAGTTTTTGGTCGCTCGCCCTCCTGAACAGGCGAGAAGGCAGCTAAGTGAAGTCCGCGGCCAAGATATCCGGCATCATCGCCATGCTGCGCATCGTCACGCTCGGCGCACGATTTGCGCTCACTGTGTACATCACGGCTGTGATGGGCCTGGTCGACGTGGGACGCTTCGGCCTCGTCAGCGGCGCGGCCCTTATCCTGCCGCCCGTGATCGGCTTCGGGCTTAACTTTCATCTGTTTCGAGAATTGGTCGGTGAAGATCGGGCCGAGCGCATCGTGCTGCTGCGGCATGGGCTCGGTGCGCATGTCGCGGTGTTAGGGGCGGCCACAGCCCTGGCTGCCGCCGCGTGGTTGACAGTGGGCGGGCGGATCGATGCGCTCGCGCTGCTCGTGGTCAGCATCGTCTGGTGCGAGACGCTGGGGCTCGACCTCTACCTCGCACTGACGAGCTTGCGTGCGAACGTGGCCGCGAATGTTTCCGTGGCGATCCGTACGGCCGGGTGGGTCCCGATCGTGATGATTGCCGGATTGCTGCAACCGGAATGGCGCACGCTGGAGGTGGTGCTCGTTGGGTGGCTGGGTGGCGGATTCGCGAACCTCGCGTTCGTCACCTTGTGGTTGCGGCGCGAGCAATTGTGGCGTGCCCTATTCGCACCGGGGCACGAAGGCTGGGTGCGCCGGACGCTGCCGGCGGCGATGGCGATCTGGCCGAGCGACATGGCGCTGGTCGCGATCACCTTTGGCGATCGTTTTATCCTCTCGGGGATGGTGAGCGCCAGCGCACTCGGACTTTACGTGTATTACTGGACGTTCGCGAACGCCGTGCAGACGCTGATCCAGACGAGCGTCCTGACGCCAGCGCTGCCCCGCCTTGTCCTTGCTCACCGCGTCGATGCGCGCGATTGGGCGCGGGAGGTCGCGCGCATCGCGGCACCCGCGGCGGGCGCCTCGGTAGCGCTCGCGTTGGCCGTATTGGCAGTGATCTGGCTTGGCGCTCGCTTCGTCCCGGCGCTCAAAGTTCCTTGGAGCCCCTGGGTGGCTCTGCCCGTATTCGTCGCCGCGATCGTCCGGTTGGTGGCGGACTTCTATTCGCTCGCGCTGAACAGTGCGGGGCGGGTTCGCGACTATGCGATGCTCAATATCGGCTATGCGGTGATGACGCTGGCAGCGTGCTGGGCGGGCGCGCGGGTGGGTGGCGTGGGCGCGGCGGCACTCGCCATGGCCATCGCCTCGGCGCTGTTCCTCGCCCTGCGCCGCCGCGCCGTGCTCGCCGAAACGAAGCGAGCAGGCGCGGCAGTTTGAAAGCTAACCGCCTACCATTCCCCCACCGCCCCATCGCGATTTGAACGCGTGCGCAGCGGCGGCATCCCGCGCAGGCGGATCGCCGCCCCCGGATCGGCGTAGAGCGCGGTCCCGCCTGGTGGCATGTCGATCGTGCATCGGTCCAACCACGCCTTCGCCGTCTGGTTGATCTGCACCGCGCTCGGCACCGTCGCCCCGCCGTTGAGCGCATCGCCGATGTCGAGCCCGTAGCGGCTGCCAGCACCCCACATCAGCGAGCTGCCGACGTTGCGCACCGTGCCCCCCGCCGCCCGGCTATAATCGCCCGCGAGGTCCACCCCGATGACGTCGCTGTGGAGGGTGAAGCCGTTGCAGCTGAGCCCCACCGGCGTAGCGCCAGTCGCCGCGCCCAGCTTCAATGCACGGCAGTTGACGGTCATCAGGTGTGACTTCGCACCCGCCAAGTCGCGCGTGCAGCCGAACCCGTCCGCACCGTTGTTGCTTGCGTCGCAGGCGACGAACAGCGCCAAGCCGTGGAGGTTCGCGACGTTTACCCCGTTGCCGACATGCACCCCCGACATCGCGCCGCCGCCGTAGCGAAAGGTGCAATGCTCCGCGACCAGCGCGCGCCTGCCGCTGCTCGGGAGCGCGCTGGGCTGGTAATGCAGCACGGCGCCCCAGCTACTGGAGCCCTGGAGGTCGAACCCCGACGTACCATCCTGCCCGCCGAGATACACGCTGACCGGGGAGGTGATGAGGAGGTTGGCGGAGGAGTAGCGGAACACGCGGGTGTTGGCGTTGGTGACCGGGGCACCGTCCCCGCGATTGATGTAGAGCGTCGTTCCAGTGTGGTGCCAGCTCCCCGGAATGCGGTTGCACAAGGCGGGGTTCGCGACCCGCACCAGGTCGGGGAAAAAACCGTCCTCGTCGATGCGCGCGAGATCGATCACACGATCGACGTTCGATATCGGCCAGCTGTAGGTGCCGGCCTGCGTCGCGTCGGCGGCGGGCGCGGCGAAATCGTCGAAGGTGCCGACCACGACGCGCCCGCCGTAGGCGATGAAGGCGATATCGACGGTGGGGTGGACAGTGTTGCCGTTGGTGAAGTTGCTCGCGCGCGGATAGCTGCCTGCCGCAACCTTGATCTGCGCGGGCTGGCCGGAGGCATTGGCCGCGGCGACCGCCTTGCCGATGCTGCGCCACGGCGTCGCAAAGGCTCCGGTGCCGGTGCTGTCGTTGCCGGAGGGCGCAACGAAATAGGTGTTGGCGGGAGCCGACCGCGCGGTGGAAAACAGGTCGAACACCTGCGCCGCGCTCTTGTCGATTTCAGCGGTCGGCATCCCCGCAGGCGGGACGGTCAATAGGGCCTGCGGCAGATACTCTGGCACCCCCCACGCTGCGGCGAAGGCTGGTGGAACGGGTGCGGTGGAGGACTGCGAGGGCAGGGGGACACCCATCGCGGCGAGTGTCGCGGGACGCACACCCCCGATGCTTCCAGACATGTGCATGGGCTCAGGCCTCCGCGATCATGTCGCTGGCGGTGGTGCCGCTTGCGCGGACATGCGATGCGCGAACCGCGATGTAGCTGGCGTCGGGAAGGTTGCGATAGACGACATCAGCGGCGCCGCCGACCCCGCGCAGCGTCACGCTTCCCCCGGTGCCGACATAGATGCCCTTGGGCACGACGGGCAAAGGCTGCGTATCGTTAGGCACGACCGCGAACGGCGCGCGTGAAGGCAGCACTGCGCTGTCGCAGTGATCCTCGAATCGATCCATCGGAAAACTCCATCGTACAGGAAGGAGCGGGACGATTAGGCACGCTGACGCCTTGAAGGAAAACGCTTTCCTCCGTAGGCGCAGTCGCCCGACGGAGTGGGTTGTCTCAAACCTCATCCGGTCCGCGAAGGCCTGGCATGAAAATTCTGCACGTGTCTGAAGTCCTGCCCGGGGGGGTCGGTTCGTACATCGACGACCTCGCGGCGGCGCAGGCGAGGCGGTCGGGGCAGGACCAGGTCATGGTTCTGGCCCCTGCTGCGCAGTTGAACGCTCTGGGCAAGCGCGAAGCCTACCGAACGACAGGTTATTGTCAGAAGCGTCGCGGATGGCGAGGTCTGCTGACGTTGCGCCGTGCTGTCCGCGACCAGGTGAAAAATTTCGCGCCGGACGTGGTGCACCTTCACAGCAGCTTTGCCGGAGCGGTCGGACGCCTTCCCGGGGTGATTAGCCGCCGCGGCCCACGGCCGGCGATCATCTATACCGCGCACGGTTGGTCGATCGACCCCGATCGTGCAAGCGGCGTCCGTGCGCGCTTTGCCATTGCGATCGAACGCGCGCTCGCGACCAGGTGCGACCGCATCGTCAACATCTCGCCGCACGAAACGAATTTTCTGCAGGAAATGGGATTTCCCGCGGCGCATATGTCGGTGGTAGCAACTGGCCTGCCTCTCACTCCCGTGTTCTCAGAGGAGTGGGCAGAAACTCGTGGCGGGTTGATCCGCCTGCTCTTCGCCGGAAGGTTGGCGAGGGAGAAGGGCTTCGATCTGATACTTCCCGAATTGCGGGAACGTGCGTCGCCGCCGTGGCGCTTGCGCGTCGCTGGCATCCCCGCGTCGGTCGATGGGGACAACCCCGCCTCCGCGCCGCCACAGGTGGAGATGCTTGGCTGGCTCGGGCGAGAGCAGGTTGCCGAGGAGCTCGCCGCTTGCGATGCGTTGATCATGCCATCGCGGTGGGAAGGTCTCCCGATCATCGCGCTGGAGGCGATGCGTGCGAGCAAGCCGGTGATCGCCAACAGCATCGGCCCGTTCCCTCACATGATCGATCATGGCATCGACGGTCTGCTTGCAGACTTTGCGCAGCCCGGCGCGCTTACGCGAGTGCTCGACGGCTACGACCGCCCCGCGTTGGCCGCACTGGGTCGCCGCGCGCGAGCTCGGTTTGAGAGAGACTATTCGCAGGACGCCATGGTCGACGCCATGTTCGGCGTCTACCGGGACGTGCTGAGCGCCGCGTCGAGCAGGTTCGACAGTCGCGCGACCGATCTGTCCCAGGAATAGAGGCTCTCGCGCGCACGTCCCTTCGCCGTCAGGTCGGCCGCAAGCGATGGATCGCTCATCATCGTCCGCATCACTCCCGCCAGTTCGCCCGGATCATGCGGATCGAAGTAAAGCGCGGCATCGCCGCACACTTCGGGAAGAGCGGCGGCGCGGGCGGCTGCGACCGGAACACCAGCCGCCATCGCTTCGATGGCGGGAATGCCGAACCCCTCAAGAAAGGATGGCAGCACGAAGAGCGCCGCGCCCTCCAGGATAGCACGCAGTTCCGGATCGGAGATACGCGGCAAGCGATGGATCGCCGGATGATGGGCTGCAGCTCGCTGGGCGGGGAAGATACGTGGATCGGTGCCCCCGGCTATGACCAGGTCGAACTCGGGATCGTCCATCCCTTCGAATGCGGCGATGACGCTGGCGAAATTCTTGTTGGGATTGGCACTGCCGACGCAGAAGACATAGGGACGCCTGCCGATGCCGTAGCGGGATGGAGCTTCGCGGTCGGGCGAGATGTCGCGAAAATGGTCCGCAGCGTTGGGGATGACCGTGAACCGGGCCGGGTCGACGCCAAAGGCCTTCCCGATCGTTTGCGCCGACCATTCCGAAACTGTGCACACCGCGGTCGTGCGTGCGAGCGTCCGTTGAAGGACGGCGTAACCGTTCCGAAACGCGCGCGTATAACCGTTTGGCCCGAGGAGATAATTGACATCGTGGATCATCACGACCTGATTGCGTGGACCAACCGGCCCCGTGCCGCCGAGGTTGAGCAGCACGCGATGTTCAGCCGCCACGCGCCGCAATTCGGTCTGTTCCCAATAATGTCCGCCAAATCGGCCGATCGTGCCGCGCACCGTCACGGGCAAATGCGCGTAGTCGGGTAAGGGCAGCGCCGGGGCGATCGCGCTTACGTCATCCCGCACGCGCAGCAGTCTGCGACCCAGCTCGTAGGAGGCGCGCTGGACCCCGGTCATGGGCTGACCAGTGAAGCGGCAGTTCAGCGCGATGTCTGACTTCGCGGCGGTCGTTGACACCGTGGGGAGGGGGCGCGCTTCGTTCATTGCCGCGGCGCGATAGCAAGCTCTCGCTCGCCGTCATTGCGTTTTTTTCGATGGCAGTCACAATGGCCATCCTGCTGACCTCACGGAGTTTTCAATTGTCCGCCCGCGTGCTGATCCTCGCTGCCCTGTTTCATCCGTTCGAGGTTGGCGGCGCAGAAATGAGCGCCCGCCGGTTCGGTCAGTGGCTGCGCAGCCAGGGACACACCGTCGGCGTTCTGACGACCGCCCCGACCCTTGACGATGAGGTTTGGGGAGTGATCGAAGACGGGTTGACCGTCTTTCGTACGCACATGCCGCGTCCCTTCAGCATGTTCGATCGTTCGCCGAAGTCCGCTGCGAGAAAGGCGCGCTGGCATTTCCTCGACCACTTCGCACCCTTCAACCGACGGCTCGCCAGGCGCGTGATCGCTGATTTTGTCCCGGACATCGTCAGCGCGAACGTTGTGCAGGGGCTGGGTCACAACATGATTGCCGAATTCGGTCGCGCGGGCCTGCCGGTAGTCTATACCCAACATGACCTCGGACTGGCGTGCATCAATCAATTTCGTTTCCGCAACGGTCGAGAATGCACCGGGCACTGCGCGCCATGCCGTGCCTCGACGATCGTGAAGCGGCGGCAGTTGGCGACTGTCGACAGGCTCAGCCTGATTTCCCCTTCGCGCGCCAATCTCGAGACGCTGGGAGAATTCACGCCGATTACCGAACTGCCGGGCTACGCGATCCCCAACGCCAACCACTACCCAGAGCCGGCGCAGCCGCGCGTGCCGTCTGATGTGACGCGGCTTCTGTTCGTCGGCCGGCTGGCGTCATCCAAAGGCGTCGATGTCGCGATCGAGGCGCTGCGGCCGCTCACCGAACGGCACCGGTTCACCCTGACGGTGCTCGGTTCGGGCCCGGACGAAGCGATGCTGCATGAGATGGCGCAAAACCTCCACTGGGTGAATTTCGGCGGCCACGTCAGCGTGGCCGAGGTCAGCGAGGCGATGAACCAGGCCGACTTGCTGCTCGTGCCATCGACGTGGCGGGAGAACTCTCCGGGTGTCGTGTTACAGGCTCACGCGATCGGCTTGCCTGTGCTCGCCAGCCGCACCGGCGGCATACCCGAGCTGATCGAGGAGGGCGTTGACGGGCTGCTCGTAGCGCCGGGGGATGTGGATCGCTGGCGCGCCGAACTCGATCGTCTGCTCGGCAACCCGGACGAGATCTCGCGACTGCGGTCCAATGTTGTTGCCGCGATCCCTGGCCGACAGCCTGAGCGGCGCGCGCAGCAAATCTGGGAAGTGTTCAAAGGCACCCGGGAGCCCGGAACCCAAATGCCCTCAATCGGCCCGAAGGAACGCGTTTTTCCGCGAGCCTGAATTAACCGGCAGGTTCGACGGCCCTGTCGGGGCTGAGTATCCGCGCCGGATTGCCGACCGCTCGCGCTCCTGCGGGAATGTCCTGGAGCACGACCGCATTCGCGCCAATGATCGCGCCGTTGCCGATAGTGACCCCTCCCAAGATCACCGCTCCCGCTCCGATGTAAACGTCGTCTCCGATCCTCGCCATTGCCGGTGCTATGTCGCCGCGCTGGCCGATGGTGACGCCCTGGTAAATCGCGACGTTGCTGCCCACGATCGCGCCGTCGCCGACCACGATGGCGTAGGGGTGCGGCAGATATAGCCCGCCACCGATTTGAGCGCGCGGCGAAATTTCACTTGAGAACATCAGTGACTGGATGAACCAGATCAGCCGACGCACAACACCACCGACGATGGGGATGGTTGCCGCCGCTTCTTGGGCGCGCCACCAAAGCACGTAGTGAAATGCGGGCTGCAACAACAGATAGCGCGCGACATAGCGAACCCCGCCCCGGTGCCCCGACCGCCGTGCGATAGCGGCGACGTCGGCCTTCAGACGCGCGAACGCTCCCTCCGCCGTCATGCCGGTCAGAACGGCCGGAATATGTTCAGGATCGGCACGGCTTGCAGGAAATCGCGGAAGCCACCTTTGAGCTGCGAGAAGCCGACGACGACAACATCGCCGCTGCGGATCTGTGGATTGGGTGCGGCACCGCGCCGAATGGCGCCGAGGTCGAACCGCGCGCCTGTGCGCTGCCCATTGACCTCCCGAAATACGATGACCTCGTCCAGCGCGGCGGTCCGCGTCGGGCTCTTTGCGAGCGCCATAACTTCGATCAGACTACCCGTGCCGTTGGGCAATTCGTACCGCCCGGGTTCGGTGACACTACCCTCCACGGTTACGAATTGGCGCGCGGAGGAGGAGATGAAGACGGTGACGTTGCTGTCGTTGTAGTATCTCGCATCGAGGCGGCGTTTGATTTCGTCGCGCAGTTCCGGCGCGGTCCTGCCCTGCGCGGAAACGGTACCGATGAGAGGATATTCGAACTGTCCCTGAGCATCGACAGGTATGTCCGTGAACGACAGGCCCGGTTCACCGAAGACTGAGATGGTCAGCTTGTCGAACGGACCGATGCGATACATCGTATCCACCGGCGCAGCGTTGGCGTTGAGCGTTTCGTAGGCGGCTTCGCCGACCGCGACCTGCGTTGGGGACCGTGTCGCGCAACCACAAAGCGCGAGCGCGCAGGCCAGCACCGCAACCGCGTTGTCACGCATGACTTGCCTCTCTCTCATCAGGGGGGAGCAGAAGAAACGATGCCGCCAACGCCGCGACAACGGACAGGGCAATCGCCCGGAGCGGGTAATCCACGAGTGAGTGCAGCGCAATGAGCCCCAGGGCTGCGAGCGCCCACAGCCGCGGCGCGTCCCATGTTTTGGATCGGTCGCGCCAAATGCGATGAAAAAGGATCGCGGTCATCGCGAGCGCCACCACCACCCCGGCGGTGCCGGTCTCGATCACGAATTCGAGCCAGTCAGAATGCGCCCGATTGGCGAATGCCGCATCGACCACATCCAACCGCTCCACCAAGCCGAAAACGTGGACGAAGGTCCCGATGCCTGTGCCAGCCGGCCAGGCCTCTTTCGCCAACAGCAAAGCATCCGGCCAGATCGTTGTCAGGCGACCGTTTTCAGTCTCCGCAAACCGCCCAAGCAGATGATCGAACGAGTCGCTAAAGACGAGCGCGATGGTCAACATCGCCAGCGCCGCCGCGGTCCCAATCCGTCCGGCAAGCGAACGGCGGCGCTCAATATTCGCGTGGCGCCTCATCGCGAGCAGGCACGTCGCGGCCAAAGCGGCGACGATGAACAGCGCAAAACCCATGCGCGACCCACTGAGCAAGGTGCCGACGGCGAGGAGCCCGGCGACGAGACTCGCCCAGATCGTCGGTGTCGTGCCGACCTTGCCCGAGCGGGCCGTCATTGCCGCGAGCCCGAAAACGCAGATGGCCAGGAACGTCGCCTGGCTGTTCTGATTGGCGAAGAAACCGCTGGCTCCAGCGGCGATGCTGCGCGGGTGAAGGAAGAGCGCTTCGCCCAGAAGCTGCTGGAAACCTGCCAATATCGCGCTCGCGGCTCCGAGCGCGATGACGACCAACAGCGTCCGCTCACGCCCTGGGGCGTCAAGGGATGCCGCCATCAAGAAAGCGACCATTGGCGGAACAAAGCTCAACAGCGACCACCAGGTCGACAACGGATCGAGCGAAAGCGGCGCCCATTGGTCGACTGCCCCACTGACACCGAGACCCGCCGACATCGCTTCGCGCAGGGGCAGGGCGGTCCACACGGTGCTGGGCAACGGGATCAATTGCACCAAAGCCAGCAGTGGCAACAACGCGATAAACATTAGCGATGCGCGGTCGATCCGCTCCATAGCGGCCCTACGGACGAAGACGGCCGCGAGAATGAGCGCGCCGACGATCGTGATCGTTTCACGAACCGGGGAAGGGGTGCCCCCTGCTCCGACGAGGAACGACAAGGCCAGGAGTCCTTGAAGACCAGCCTCCACCCGAGATCGCGCTAACAGCAATGGCCATCTCACGGAAACGAGGCGGGCGGACCAGCAGGCACGCGACCGCGCGATCATCATCGACACGCAATGTCTCGAACTGCCCGAGGCAGGAAGTGGACTATCAGGCCTCCGCGCCGAGATGGCGGAGGGAGGGCTTATCCGTTGCTCTTCGCGCCCCCGCTTGCGGCGACCGCTACCGCGGTAGCTGCAGCAACGAGCCCTGCCAGAAGCCCTAGATACATCGGCGCGCCCGCAGCCATCAGATTATTCTTTGCGGCCGGACGCGTGGACGCCCGCGTCAGCAGCACGGCGCGGGCCGGGACGGCTTGAGATGCGCGAACAGGACCGTCGGCCGGAGATGCCGCCGCAACGGGCGCAGAAACCACCATGCCCGGCACGACCAAAGCCGACAAAAGAATCTTGTCCACTAAGATAACTCCCCAAAGCGTCCGCGCTTTTTGTCGATCCCTCCGCCGATGTCAACGGCCGACCAGACCAAGCAATTCAGAGCCGGCACGTCATCGTAATCTTCGAAGCCGAAACGACGACAAGTAAGCCGGTGCACCTGCAACGATCCTACAGCAGCCATTCGACCGGAAGCCGGGACAGGGCTGAGACCATTAGCCGGCTCCAGACCGTCGTGCCCGGCTCGGTGCGATGCACGATCGTGCGCTCACCTCGCTGCTCCACCCACTCGAGCTCGCCATTGTCGTCGAGGCGAACCAGATAGGCCGCGCCCGGTAGGGCGGCGCGGAGGCGTTGTTCGACGAAACCGGTCAGTTCGGGACTGTCGATCACGAAGCCCAATTCGGTGTTCAGCTGGGCGGAGCGGGGGTCCAGATTGAAGGAGCCGACGAACAAACGCCGCCCGTCGACGGTAAAGGTCTTTGCGTGAAGTGCCTGGCCGCCTCCCTGCGGCACGCCGCTCGTGGAACCTGCCCCGCTGCTGTCAGATCCGCTCCCGCTGCCGCCCGAGCGCCAGCTGCGCTTGGCCGCGGCGCCGCCAGCCTCCCTCTTGAGTTCCCAAAGACGAACCCCTGCGCGAAGTAATGCCGTCCGGTCGCCGGCATAGCCGGAATGGACAACCGGCACGTCCGTGGACTCATAGGCATTGGTGACGATTTGCACCGCTACGCCTCGGCCTGCCACCGTGGCCAACCGTTCGATCAACGGCTGCGTCGGTACGAAATAGCCGGACACGAGCCCCAGTCGCTCACGAGTGACCCCAAGTATTTGCTCGAGCTGCGTGATGAGGAGGTCGCTGCGTTCGGCGCGGCCGAGTGCCTTGCTGGGGTCGTCGCTGACCAGCGTGACGGGCGCCCATGTCAGTGCGGGTCTCCCGCCGGAAAGCTGATCTACGAGCGCGGACTCACGCAACGCCTCCAGATAGGCCTGCGCGACCGGCGTGGTCCGGTCCGCCCGTCTGAGCGGTGTTCGCACGGCGTCCGCGGCGAGGATCCGCTCGGCCGGGTAAGAGGAGGCGCTGTTCCAGTAAGCATCGAAATTACCGGACGTTGCCTGCACCACCGGGCCGACAGCCAGCGTGTCGAGATCGACGAACAACGCTCCCCCGCCAGCCCCGAAATATTCGTCGCCGATGTTACGGCCACCGATCACCGTGACCTGATTGTCGATGGTGAAGGACTTGTTGTGCATGCGTCGGTTGAGGCGACCGAAGTCGGACGCCCACCCAAGCAGCCGCGGCGACCGCACGGTAAACGGATTGAACAGTCGCAGCTCAATATTCGGATGCGCGTTCAGCCTCGCCAACAGCGGGTCGAGCCCGGCCGTGTTGTTGTCGTCCAGCAGCAAGCGCACGCGTACCCCGCGCTCCGCGGCTCTCAGCAATTCGTCGAACAGCAGCCCGCCGGTCAGGTCGTCGTGCCAGATATAATATTGCGCATCGATGCTCCGCTCCGCGGTGCGGGCGAGCAGCATGCGCGTGGCAAAGGCTTCCCGTCCGTCGGCCAGGAGCCGCAATCCGGACTGATCTGGGTGCTCGGCGATGCTTTGCTTGATCGCGCTCCCCAAGACGCCGTCCTGGTCGGCCGAAACGGCAAAGGTCGCCGCACGCCCCGCGAGCGATGGAAGGGGGTTCAGCAAACGAACGACCACCACGGCTGCGACGAGGCTTGCGACTGCCGCCCCGGACCAGATCAGCCAGCGTTTCATTCGGCCACCCCCATTGCGTTTTCGAAGGCGTTCAGGAGCCACGAGGTGGCCGGGCCAGGTAGGTGCGTCTTGCGCCAGAGAGCGTGCAATCGATAATCGACGCTCGACCCTTCGGACAGGTTGAGAATCTTTAATCGGCCGTTGGCCAAATCGTCTTCGATCAAGTGCCGCGGCATGTTTCCCCATCCGCTCCCACCGATGAGCAACTGTCGCTTGGCCGCCAGGTCGGCAAGACGCCACGTGCGCTGGCTGAGGACAGAGAATTCCTGACCCTCGGTGAAGGAGGAGCGATCGGTCAGCACCAGTTGCAGATAATTGTGCGCCTGGCCGGACGGGATGACCGTCGCTTTCGCCAGCGGGTGATCCGGCGACGCGACCGGCACGAGTTCGATCCGGCCGATTTCCCTGCGTTCCAGCTCGGGACGATCGAGGATTACCGGGCCGGCGATGGCCAGGTCGGCGCTTCCTTCGACAACATGTGCGGCAACGGCGCCCAGAGACTCAACGTGGAGATGCAGGTCGGTCAGCGGGAAGAGCTGCTGAAATTCGCGCAGGATGGCAGATACCGGGTCGAGCGGCACCATGACATCGAGCGCGATCGATACCTCTGTTTCGACCCCGGCATGGATGCTGCGCGCCCGTGCGACCAGGCTCTCTGCTTCATTGATGACGGCCCGTGCCCCGGCCAGCAGCGAACGGCCGCTCGGGGTCAGTTGTGGCCGCCGCGACCCCTGCCGATCGAACAGGACAACGTCCAACTGCGTTTCGAGCGCGGCAATGCCATAGCTGATGACCGACACCGCACGACCGAGTTTGCGAGCCGCCGCGTTGAAGCTGCCTTCGTCGTGCACGGCCAGAAATATTCGCAACTGGTCGAGCGTCGGTTGACCAACATCCACTGTTCAAGTCCATCGAACAACAGCATCGACTTTATCCGAGTTTTCCGGCCGCGCGCAATCACCATATTGAAGTTCGAGACGTTGGACTCACTGAGGTTGTTATGATCGAGGTCAGAAAATTCGAGACGCTCGGCGCCGCCCATCACGGCTGGCTCGACGCGCGCCACCATTTCTCCTTCGCGGGCTATCACGATCCTGCGCGCACCAATTGGGGCAGTCTGCGCGTCTGGAACGACGATGCGATTGCGTCCAAATCCGGCTTCCCTGCTCACCCGCACAGCGACATGGAGATCATCACCTATGTTCGCGAAGGCGCGATCACGCATCGCGACAGCATGGGCAACGAAGGTCGCACGGAGGCCGGCGACGTTCAGGTGATGTCGGCCGGAACGGGCGTGACCCATTCCGAGTTCAATCTGGAAGACGGCACCACTCGCCTGTTCCAGATCTGGATTATTCCCGACCAACGCGGTGTCGCTCCGGGATGGGGCGCTCGGCCGTTTCCGAAGGACGAGCGGGCGGGCCGCTTCGTGACGCTCGCTTCGGGATTCCCGGAAGACACCGACGCGCTGCCGATCCGCGCCCACGCCCGCGTCCTGGGCGCGACCCTGCGTTCCGGCGAGAGCGTCACCTACGAAACCTCGCCCGATCGGCATCTCTATCTCGTCCCGGCAACCGGCGCGATCCGGATCGACGGGGAAGTGGCCCGGGCCCGCGATGGCGTCGCCATCACGGGGCTCAACCGCTTCACCGTGACCGCCATCGACGACAGCGAAATCGTCATGGTCGACGCGGCCTGACACCCATGCACTCATTTCTTTGAAAGGACCGTACATGCCGAAATCATTCAAGGTCGCTGTCGTGGTCGGCAGCCTGCGCAAGGAGTCGATCAACCGGAAAGCGGCGGAAGAGCTCATCCGCCTCGCGCCGGACCATCTGGAGTTCGATTTCCTCGAGATCGGCGACCTCGCGCTGTACGACGAAGACGTGGAGGCGGCGGGCCCCCCGCAGCCGTGGACCCGGTTTCGCGATCAACTCTCGGCGGCCGACGCGGTCCTGTTCGTTACCCCCGAATACAACCGCTCGGTGCCCGCGGCGCTCAAGAATGCGATCGACGTCGGCTCGCGCCCCTACGGCCAAAGCGCTTGGTCCAAAAAGCCCGCGGCCGTGATGTCCGTATCGCCGGGCGGGATCGGCGGTTTCGGCGCCAACCATCACCTGCGCCAGTCGCTGGTCTTCCTCGACATGCCCGTGCTTCAGCAGCCCGAAGCCTATGTCGGAAACGGGTTCGACCTGTTCGACGAAGCCGGTCGGTTGAAGAACGAAGGGACGGAAAAGTTCTTCCAGAGCTTCATCGACGCTTTCGCCCAATGGATCGCCCGGACCTCAGGTTAAGTCGCTGACCGGCGGTCGCTGCAAAATTCAAGGAGTAGCCCCATGACCCGGATGCCCGCGCTGTTCATCGGCCATGGGAGCCCGATGAATACTCTGGAGAAAAACGGCTACACCGGTTCGTGGCAGACATTCGGGAAACGGCTTCCCCGTCCCCGGGCAATCCTCGTGGTCTCGGCGCACTGGTACTTCGGTGCCACGGCCGTGACCGCGATGCCCCGGCCTCGGACTATCCATGACTTCTACGGCTTTCCCAAGGAGTTGTTCGAGTTCGATTACCCAGCCCCGGGCGACCCCGACCTGGCTCGGGAGATCGTGGAACTGGTGAAGCCCGAATGGGTCGGCCTCGACCGCGATCAATGGGGCCTCGATCACGGGACATGGTCCGTGCTCGCGCACCTTTATCCCGATGCCGATATTCCCGTCCTGCAGCTTTCCATCAACGCCCTGAAGCCCCTCAGCTATCACGTCGCGATGGGGGCGCGGCTAAGCGCCTTGCAGGACCGCGGCGTGATGGTTCTCGCGAGCGGCAACGTCGTGCACAATTTGAGGGCCGTTCGTTGGAGCGAACCCGACGCCGCCTTCGATTGGGCCGAGCGTTTCGACAACGCGGCGGTCGAACAAATGGCCGGCGATCCCTCTGAGGTACTGAGGCTGCTGGAACATCCCGACTACGCAGCGTCGGCTCCGACCCCCGATCACTTTGTCCCGCTGCTCTATCTGGCAGGAATGGCAACCACGCGCGGTCAACCGCTTGAGCCCTTGGTTCGGGGTTACTCCATGGGGTCGATTTCGATGACCTGCTTCGGACTGGATGCCCAATCGCTGTCTTGCACCGAGGGCGAGGGGGCGGCCATCCTCCCCCCGAGTGTTCCGGCGGAACAGACCAACACATGACAAAATTCTAGGAGAGAAGCTCATGAAACGCTTCACCGACAAAGTCGTCATCGTCACCGGCGGAGCTTCGGGGCTTGGCCTCGCATCCGCCCAACGTCTTGCGGACGAGGGCGCCAAGCTTGTCCTGGTCGATCTGGACGACGAAAAACTCAAGCAGGCGGCCGCGGACTTGCCGGACGGAACGGACGTCCTGACCGTCGCAGCCGATGTTTCCGATCCCGACCAGGTGCGTGATTACGTGCAGCAAACCATCGCCCGGTTCGGTCGGATCGACGGGTTTTTCAACAACGCAGGGATCGAGGGTAAGCAAAACCTGACCGAAGATTTCGGCAACGATGAGTTCGACAAGGTCGTCGGGATAAATCTCAACGGCGTTTTCTACGGCATGTCGGAGGTGCTGAAGGTCATGCGGACGCAGGGGAGCGGCGCGATCGTCAACACCGCTTCGGTCGGCGGGATCCGAGGGGTCGGTAATCAGTCAGGCTACGCCGCGAGTAAGCACGGCGTCGTTGGCCTCACGCGCAACAGCGCGATCGAATACGGACAGCACGGCATACAGATCAACGCCATCGCACCAGGCGCGATCATGACTCCGATGGTTGAAGGATCGCTCAGGCAGATGGGCGGCGACAATTGGGAAGAGGTCGGCAAGGAATTCGTCCAACCGAACCCAATGAAGCGCTTCGGCAAACCGGAGGAGGTCGCCGCGCTGGTTGCTTTCCTGCTGTCGGGGGAAAGCGGGTTCATCAACGGCGCCGTCATCACGATCGACGGGGGGACAGTCCTACAAATATTAGTGGGGGGCGTCCGTGCGCCGATGTTGAGCTGCGTAGGTCTCTGCTTCCTCGTGGAGCCGGGACAGCCCAACTTCGGCGTCGAAAATATATTTCGGCGGGGAAGACAGCGCCTCTCAACCAACGGAGCTCACGCCCGCAGCCGTGAGAATCTGAAAAGTTGGCGCACCCGACATTGCTAAAACTTCTGTCGCAGGCAGTGCCGGGACGTCCCTAACTACACTGTAAAATCAGGGATTTATCTTCTACCGTGTTCACGGTTGATCGCCCCCGTTTGCCTGCATTTCGATCACCATGTGGGGTCGAAAGTTGGAACAATTTTATGGTGTGTATAACCTATGGCACTGACAGCATTGAAGGTGAAGAACGCCAAGCCCGGTCGCTACGTTGATGGCCGTGGCTTGTGTCTTTTCGTGAAGGAAAGTGGCTCGCGCAGCTGGGTCTTGCGGATGCAGCACAACGGCAGGCGACGCGACTACGGATTGGGATCGGCGCTCGACGTGACGCTGACCGAGGCGCGGGACGCCGCAGCCGCATTGCGCCGCCAGGTTCGCGCTGGGATCGATCCGGTTGCCGAGCGACGGAAGTCGCGCAAGGTTGTCCCGAGCTTCGAAACCGCAGCGCGCGAATGCTACGAGGCGTTGAAGGACGGCTGGAAGAACCAGAACTACCGCAACTGGATTTCCAGCATGGAAAACCATGTCTTCCCGCTGATCGGCAGGAAGCCCGTCGATCAGGTGGACAGCACCCACGTCGTTGAGGTGCTCACGCCCATCTGGCTCGAAATCCCTGACACGGCTCGCAAGATCTTGCAGCGCATCGGTGCGGTGCTCGACTTCGCGCACATCAAGGGGTGGCGGGAAGAAGAGGCCGCGCTGCGCTCAGTCCGCAAGGGGTTGCCGCGCCAGACCGACAAGGTCGAGCACTTCAAGGCCATGCCCTATGCGGATATTCCGGCGTTCATGAAGGAGCTGGCGACCGCATCACCCACCACGGGCCGCGATGCCCTGCGTTTCACAATCTACAACGCCGTGCGGTCAAGCGAAACGCGCAATGCGGTCTTCACCGAGATCGACCTCGACAAGGCGGTCTGGACCATCCCCGGCGAGCGCATGAAGGCAAAGGAAACGCATTTGGTGCCGCTCTCTAAGGCAGCGGTTTCCATTCTGCGTCGACGCTGGAAACTGCGCACGAGCGACGAAGGCCTCGTCTTCTCGAACAATGGCGAGAAGCCCATCAGCGACATGACAATGACTAAGCTGTTGCGCGATGCCGGGATCAAGGGCGCAACCGTCCACGGCTTCCGCTCTGCCTTCACCGATTGGGCCGCAGAGAAGACCGACTTTCCGAAGGAAGTGGCCGACAAGGCCTTGGCGCACAAGCTGAGCAACCAGGTCGAAGCAGCCTATCGCCGCACCGACTTCTTCGACAAACGACGTGAGCTGATGGCGATGTGGGCAGAATTTTTGCGTTCCAATGAACCTTACACGAATTGACCTGCGCACATTACTCTGTTGCACAGAGTTTACTCTGTGATATAGAGTCATCATGGATCAAGAGATTGCAAGGGCCGGGCTAGATGAGGTTTCTGCTGCACGGCGGAAGTCCGCTGAGCTTCGAGGCTATCGAGAGATTGGGTCTATTGTATCCGCCTGGGGGGCGGTCTGGCTGAGCGGGTTTGCGGCGCAACAGTTTCTTTCTGAAAGAGCAGAGCTTGTCTGGGCATTCGGCTGGCTCTTTGCTCTTGGCTGGACCTTCACTCGCCCAAGACGTGCCTCTGACAACAGGTCATTTGCATCGTGGCTGATTGCAGTTTCGTTCGTGGTGTTCTTGCTTGCCATCATTCGCCCCGACGTGCGCACAGCGAGTATGGTCTGTGCCCTTGTTCTCACCGCAAGCTACGCGTTGCTTGGCGTATGGCTGGGCAGGCGCTTTCTGGTGCTTGCTGCCGTGGTGCTTATTTTTGCCTGCATTGGTTGGTGGCTACTTCCAGGATGGCTTTCGCTTTGTTTGGCGTTTGGTGGTGGTCCATCGCTGATCGTGGGTGGATTCTGGATTCGCCGACCATGACTCTGGGTAACGAGATTATCCATCAGCAACATCGATTGCGCATCATGGCGGCGCTCGATGGTGACCCTGAGCCTCTGGATTTCGCCACTCTCAAGTCAATTAGTGGGGCTACTGATGGCAACCTTGGGGCTCACCTCCAGACACTGGAGAAGGCCGGATACATTTCATTGGAGAAGGAAGCGGTCGGACGACGAAATCGCACGTGGGCCTCTTTGACACCTGAGGGCAAACGAGCTTTCCGAGATCACGTAGCCTTTCTTGAAGACATCCTGAATTTCAACACCGCAAGCGGGAGCAGCAAACCATGAATGCATGGATCTTTCTTGGAATGGCAATTGCGCTGGAAGTGACCGGCACGTTTCTGCTCAAACTCTCAAATGGCTTTGAGAAGTGGCATTGGGGCGCACTTTCAATATTCTGTTACTCGGCCTGCTTCTGGGTGCTTGCCCCGGCGATGAAGGCGCTCCCTGTGGGCGTCGTATATGCCATTTGGGCCGGTGTCGGAATCGTTGCGGCGACAGCGATTGGCGTATTCGCATTCAACGAAAGGCTTGGTGCCATTCAATATATCTGCATTGTTATGGTCTTGATCGGGGCGGTCGGATTGAGGGTAACGACAACCGCTTGAATCCTCCGCTTGCAGATTCTGCTACCGTAAGAGCATCCGTCGCCTGACAAGCTTGCGAAGGCTGGCAGTGGTAACGCGCGTTGCGTTGCCAATCTTTACCGTTTCCAGTTCACCGCTGGAGATCAATTCGTAGAGCTTCGTGCGCCCAACGCCGATCATGCGAGCCGCGTCATTGATCCTGACGCAGATCGGCTCGACAGGTTTATGGCCGCTCATTCCGCCGGTTCCTCTTCACGATAGTGGGCGGGATCGGCAATCCAGCGATTGATGGCAGACTCGTGCCAGCCCGCGCCGTGGATGCTGATCTTGACCTGCGACGGAAACGTGCCCTCTGCGATCTTGCGATAAATGGTGGAGCGGGAAAGGCCGGTGCGGTCGAGCACGGTCTTGAGGCGGATGATGCGTTCGCTATTCGACATAGGGCATTCTCTCTTTGGTATCGGCAGCCCCTCTGCGGAACATAATGAGAACTTTTCTGAGAGGCGCAAGGGCCAGGTTCAGCTGGAATTCGGGCAATTCTTCAACGATTTGCACGATTTGAACCGACTATGGACGGTCCGAGACCTTTACGGACAAACCGCTCCGTTGCCTTTGGTTTTGAGATTTTTTTCGTTCGATGCGAATTTGCGGCTGGCACGCGCGAATTTGCGAGAGCAGCGACGGATTTACGCGCCAGCTTTGCCGGATTTCGCGCACGAATCATGTCTGCTTTCTTGCAATCGGCTTGGCTGCGCGGTTTGAGTATTCGCCAGAACACTAAGTTTAGCTTAGTCTTTTGAGGATATTTCAAACTAGACACGAGTTTACATAAGTGGCAAAACACTAAGTATGGCTACGCGTTTGGACAGCAAGCTAAACCAACTCCAGCAAGAGCTCCCGGAAGGACTTCTGGTCGATGCCGCCTGGCTGGAGGCCAATGGCTATTCGTCCGCGCTGCGTAGCCAGTATGTAAGTTCCGGCTGGCTGGATAGCCCAGCGCGACGGGTCTATCGCCGTTCACGCGGGCCTGTGACCTGGCAGCAGGTCGTAATCTCGCTCCAGACCATGCTTGACCTTCCACTGATCGTTGGCGGTCGCACCGCGCTCGAACAGCAAGGCTATGCCCACTACCTTTCAGCAAACGTCCAGACAGTTCACCTATACGGACCGACACGACCGCCAACCTGGCTGGGTGATTTGCCGCTCGCAGTGACATTCGCATGGCACAACAGCTTGCGCCTGTTTCCGGCAAATGCCGACACGCCGCCATTGCCAAGCCCCACCATGTATAATGCCGCTGGCGCGCAATTGCCTGTTCGCTATTCGAGCAAGGAGCGCGCCGTTCTCGAATTGCTCGACGAACTGCCCAGGCATGAGAGCTTTCATCAGGTCGATGCCTTAATGGAAGGCTTGAGCGATCTCAGCCCGCGCCGCCTGCAATTTCTTCTCGAAGCCTGCTCCAGCGTTAAGGTGAAGCGGCTGTTCCTGTTCTTTGCCGACCGGCACCGTCATGCGTGGCGACCGAAACTCGACTTGGCCAGGATCGATTTGGGTTCAGGCAAACGGGTTCTGGTGAAGGGGGGCAGGCTTGATCCGCAATACGACATCACGGTGCCTACCGATCTTGGGGGGCAATAGGAAATGGCCTTCCAAGACGCCTATCGGCAGCAGGTTGCCCTCCTGATCCGCACCATCCCGTTCGTGGCGCAAGAGCAGTGCTTCGCGCTCAAGGGCGGCACGGCGATCAACCTCTTCGTGCGCGACTTGCCGCGCCTCTCGGTGGACATCGACCTGACCTACTTGCCGGTCGAGGATCGCGCTTCATCGCTCGCAGCCATCGACGCGGCGATGCTGCGGATCAAGGAGCGGATCGAAAGCGGGATACCGGGCGCGGCGGTCGCCCCATCGCGTTCAGCAGGCGACAACATCATCACCAAGCTCATCGTTCGCTCCGAAAGCGTTCAGATCAAGATCGAGGTCACGCCTGTCTTGCGTGGCACCGTCTACGACCCCGAGGTCATGAGCGTCGTTCCCGCAGTCGAAGACACATTCGGTTTCGCCGAAATGCAGGTTGTTTCCTTCGCTGACCTCTATGCGGGGAAGATCGTGGCGGCGCTGGATCGCCAGCACCCGCGTGACCTGTTCGACGTGCGAGACCTACTGGCGAATGAAGGTATAAGCGACGAACTGCGTCGCGCATTCCTCGTTTACCTCATCAGCCACAATCGCCCGATGGCCGAAGTGCTCGCTCCGACCCGCAAACCGCTCGCCGAGGAATTCGAGCGCGGCTTTGTCGGCATGACGCAAGAGAATGTCGAGCTTGCCGATCTAGAGGCTACGCGCGAGGCGCTCATCGCCACAGTGGTTGGCGAAATGCCGAAGGCACATCGCGAGTTCCTGATCGGCTTTAAGCGCGGTGAACCGGACTGGGAACTTCTCGGCATACCAGAAGCGAGGCACTTGCCAGCAGTCTTGTGGAAGCAGCGGAATCTGGAAAAGATGCTGTCTGAGAAGCGGAAAGAGCTGATTGAGGTTCTGGAGAAGGTACTTCTCGGCTGACTGAATATGCGCTTGGCGAAAATCAACGTGACCTCTCATCCGCAAAATGGCAGGTAGTGCGTATGTCGATTGTCTGGAAAATCATCCGCATTATCGGGCTTTACGTCGTCTCTTTCTTTGTTTGCGTAATAATCGCGGCAATTGCATTAGACAGTCTACCCGATGCGCTTGAAGCATTGTTCGCACTCCTCGCGCCGATTGCTTTCATCTGGTGGTACGAAAAGCGTCGCGCAACCAAAATCTCAGAGCGGGAGATACTCGCAAATAGCCCTGTCCCGCTGGGGAGAGAAGACGAACAACCGAGCCAACCCGGAACATACCAGCCGCGACAGAATAATGCCGAGCTTATCCGGGCCGGGCAGCAAGCGAGAGCCGAACTTGAAGCGGCGACGGAGCGAAGGGCCGCTGAAAAGCAGACCCGGCAAAGCCAAGCGAACCAATTTCTAAATCAGCATTCGAAGCCCAAAAAGCCGAAGGAAAAGCCACTGGCAAGGTCGCAAGGTTGGGTGCGCAAAGGGCAATCCGTCACCATTGCAGATCGCACGATCGATGGGATGGTCTACGTCGGCAAACCACCGCGTATTGGCTCATCTTACTATGGCGAGAGCTGTCGGGCCTACATCGACCCATCGTTATCCGTCGCGCGGTCCGGGTCTGACAAGAATGGCGATAACATGTCATATTGGCCGGGGTACTCAAGCATTCCTGCCGTGTGCAGGGCCACCTATCTCGACTGGCTGGCTGGTGGTCGCCAAGATGGGACGATCAACCCAGGCTACATGTTCCTGTTCTTCTATGGTCTGGAGCGCAGGTTTCTGATCGACCAACCACCCGACGATGAGAAGCAGGAAATCGTTGCAGAGGTGGAACGTCTGAAGGCTCTTTTCGCCCACAATTACTCCGCCCAAAGGTATCTCGGTGAGTTTCTCGACATCGCGCGTATCATGGCGATGGGCGGCATCTCCTTGGACGATGCGACACTTAAGCAGACGATCCTTGAGAACCGTAGCTGGGATTTGCCATTTTCGCTGAAGTTCGCGCTCGGCGGCATGATCGCCGAAGGCAAAGCCTTTGATGCCGAATGGCTGCATCTCTGGCTGGATTGCCACCCAGAGCGACGCCTTCGCACCCCAGCCGAGCGTTGCGGCAACGAATTCAAGGCACTTTTCAAATTGAAGTTCGACGCGCTTTATCCTGATGGCTTGAAAGTTCGAACGCCTCGCAAGCTTCTGAAAATGGACTATCGTGCTGCATCCAGCGAGTTCAATTGCTCGGTCAATCTCACGGCGGGAGATGGCGGAGATGTGGCGATTCCCGACGTTACTGATTTGCGGTCGCCGGTGCAGAAGGCGCAGAAGATCGCAGATGAGGCGATGGATGAGCTCGATAAGTTCAGCCGGTATCTTGGGCGAAATCCAGATGGCCGTGGGAGCATTGAAGCGCAGGCGCTGCTACCTGCTGAGCTTTGGGGTCTGTTCCCGTCAGAAGAGTTGGAAGAACTCAAGGACTGGGCGCGCGAACAAGTAGCCGCAGGCGGGTTGGTCCCAGCACTCGATGTGATCTCGCGCCTAGAAGGAGAAACGCCGGAGAAGCTCGGCAAGCGGAACCTGACTGGCGCAGCGGATGCACTCGCCCGTATCGGCTTCGGTATGGCACCCGACCCGAGATTTTCACTGCGTGGGCCGAAGATCGACGAACCCGTCGTGATCTTCGAATTGGGTGGGCCGGTCGAACAGCTTGAAGACGTCTCCCCAGCCTATCGAACCGAATTGTTCGAACTAGCGCTGGCGACCTTCGTCGCACATGCCGACAGCAAAATTGTGGAAGCCGAACGCAGAGCACTCCGTGAAAAGATCGACGCTGTTAGCGGCCTGACTGAGCCTGAAAGAAAGCGTCTCCACGCCAACCTCGAATGGTATGTCGATGTTCCGCCAGACATGTCATGGCTGCGCAGCAAGCTGAAAGATGCGGACGCTGAGCATCATCTGGCTCTGCGCGCGGCAGTTGTCGCGATAGCCCACGCTGACAGCGTGATTCAATCTGAAGAAGTGGCTTGCATCGAGAAGATCTATAAAGCTCTGGGGATCGATGCTGGCCTCGTTTACGCCGACCTCCACGCTGGCGACGTGCCAGACGGCCCTGTTCGCGTCAAAGCCGCCGAAGCTGAAGCACCAGGCGAACAAATACCGGACGAGCCAAAAGCCAAAGCCGGGTCGCTCGATGCAGCGCGTATTGCCGCTATTCGAAATGACACCGAGCGCGTTTCAAGCGTACTCGGCGAGATTTTCTCGACCGAGGAAGACGTGGACGACCAAGCCACCGCAGCAAATGCCCTTCCATCATCAATGGCTGGCCTCGATCCCAAGCACGCGTTGCTGGTGGAGCAGATAATCCAGCGCGAACACTGGACTGACGAAGAGTTTGACGAGATCGTCGGCAAGCAAGGCCTCATGCCCTCTGGCGCGCTTGAGGTAGTCAATGAGTGGGCTTTCGATAAATTCGATGAAGCATTGCTCGATGAATATGACGGATATGACGTATCGCCGGACATAGCCGATACGTTGAGAGCCGAGATGGCGAAGGGGGACTAATTCATGTCGAGACTGAAGCCGCGCGAACGCGACGCCATCGTTCAGGCGCTACGCGCGGGTGTTGTTCCCAAATTGGGGCTTCGGCACATCCAGGTCGGACGAGCGCGCGAGATCGAAGAACTCGTCAAGGACATGGACCGGATCGCCGATGGCGGTTCAGCAATTCGTTTCATCATCGGCGAGTATGGCTCCGGCAAGACCTTCTTCATGAATCTGATCCGGCTTGTGGCGCTCGAAAAGGGACTGGTCGTCATGTTTGCCGACCTTGCCCCGGATCGACGCATCCACGCGACCGGCGGTCAAGCACGGGGCCTCTACGCAGAGATGGCGCGAAACCTTGCCACCCGCACCAAGCCGGATGGCGGTGCATTGCCAAGTGTTGTCGAGCGGTTTGTCAGCCAGGCTCAGCACGATGCCGAGGCTCAAGAACAATCGACAGACGAGGTCATTCGCCAGCGCCTTGCCCATTTCGAGGAGCTTACAGGAGGCTTCGACTTCGCGCAGGTGATCCGCCGGTATTGGGAGGGGCACGAAACCGGCGATGAAGAGCTGAAATCGGCAGCAATTCGATGGCTGCGCGGCGAATTTGCGACAAAGACCGATGCTCGCAAGGCTCTCGGTGTTCGCACCATCGTCAATGACGCCAGCGTTTACGACCACCTCAAACTGATGTCGGCATTTGTCTGTGAAGCGGGCTACAAGGGCCTGCTCGTTGGACTTGACGAGATGGTCAACCTCTACAAGCTGACTTCATCCCAAGCCCGCAATGCCAACTATGAGCAAATCCTGCGCATCCTGAACGACGTTCTGCAGGGGAGCGCGGAGAACCTTGGGTTCCTCATGGGAGGAACGCCGGAATTCCTCATGAACACGCGGCGCGGCCTCTACAGCTATGAGGCTCTCCAGTCTCGCCTCGCAGAGAACACCTTTGCGCGTGACGGACTGGTCGATCTTTCCGGGCCGGTCATTCGACTGGCCAGCCTTACGCCTGAAGATTTGTTCGTGCTCTTGGCCAACATTCGCGCCGTCATGCAGGGCGATGAAGCAATCCTGTCAGACAACGCCCTGGAAGCGTTTATGGCACACTGTTCAGACAGGATCGGGGAGGCCTATTTCAGAACCCCCCGGAACACGGTCACGGCATTCGTGAATCTTCTGGCGGTGCTCGAACAAAACCCCGGCGTCGAATGGTCAGACCTCATCGAAGAACTCGACGTGGCGGAGGATTCTGGTGACGACATGAGCGACGTGGATGAGGGCGTTGGCGCTGTTCCCGAGAGCGACGAGCTAGCCAGCTTCCGACTGTGAGCACGGCATTCGACAAGCTGGCTCGACCAATCCAGAAATGGATACGTCAGCAAGGCTGGAAGGAATTGCGCGATATTCAGGCGCGCGCAACGCACGTGCTTATGGACGGCAATCGTGACCTGATTGTCGCTGCCAGCACCGCCGGAGGCAAGACCGAAGCCGCATTTCTCCCGCTACTGTCCCAGGTGCTCGACGAACCCAGTGAGGACTCCGGATTTGATGTTCTGTATGTCGCACCGCTCAAGGCGCTCATCACCGATCAGGCGCGGCGACTTAAAGACATTTGTCGCGATACAGAATTGCCTATCACGCCGTGGCATGGCGACGTTTCGTCATCGGTGAAGGCTAAGGCTACCAAGCGACCGAGGGGCGTGCTGCTAATCACCCCGGAGTCTCTTGAAGCGCTATTCATTCGACGCGGATTGGAAATTCCAAGGCTGTTTGGCGCAACGCGCGCAGTCATTCTCGATGAATTGCATTCGGTCCTCGACAGTGAGCGCGGCATCCAGATGCGTTCACTTCTCACGCGCCTCGAAATTGCTTTAAAGAGACCTATTCGCCGGGTTGGTTTGTCGGCCACGCTCGGAGATATGGAGCTGGCGAAGGCTTATCTTCGCCCTGACAGCCCAGGTGAAGTCGAACAGGTCATAGCCGAAGGCGGATCAGCCGAATTACAGCTTCAGCTCCGTGGCTACGTTGCTGGCGACAAGGACGATGAAGGCCCTTCAGCGACGGATGCCATTGCGCAGCACCTATTCGAACACCTGAGAGGCAGCGACAATCTTGTCTTTGGCGGTGCGCGTCAGGCAGTTGAAATCTACTCAGATCGGTTGCGCGCACTTTGCGAAAAGGAACACCTGCCGCAGGAGTTTTACCCTCACCACGCCAGCCTATCGCGCGAGCATCGAGACTTCGTAGAACGTCGCCTGAAAGATGGTACTGCGCCGACGACTGCCGTCTGCACTTCCACGCTGGAATTGGGAATCGATATTGGCGATGTAACCTGTGTCGGCCAGATTGGCGCACCGTTCAGCGTCGCATCACTCAGGCAAAGGCTTGGCCGATCAGGGCGGCGACCGGGCAAGCCAGCCATCCTTCGGCAATACGCAGTCGAGGCGAAGCTCAAGCCTACCAGCAATTTTTCGGACCGTCTTCGCCTTGGGATGGTGCGGGCCATTGCGATGATCGAATTGCTTTTGGAAGGCTGGTGTGAACCGCCGCAACGCGAGGCCCTGCACCTTTCGACCCTCGTTCACCAAATCCTTTCGGTGATCGCCGAGCGAGGCGGAATACGTGCGCAGCAACTCTACGGGATTCTCTGCCAGATCGGGCCATTCCGTCAGGTCGATACACAGCTATTCCTGGATGTTTTGCGGGCGCTCGGACATCTCGAGACTGCGCTCATCGAGCAAACCAGTGATGGACTGCTGCTGCTCGGTGCAATGGGCGAGAAATTGGTCGAGCATTACACCTTCTATGCCGTGTTCCAGACACCAGAGGAATACCGGCTGATTTCCGGCGGCAAGGAGCTTGGAACGCTCCCCATCGACAACATGATCGCGCCCGGAATGCTTCTCATTTTTTCGGGCAGACGTTGGCTGGTGCAGGAAGTTCTCGACCGGGATCGTGTCATCCTGGTTGCACCGGCGAAAGCGGGAGTGCCGCCCATCTTTGGGGGCGACCCTGGCAACATCCATGACCGGGTGATCGAGCGAATGTTCGCCGTTCTAGAAGGCCAAGAGCGCCCGATCTATCTTGATGCGACTGCGCTGGAGCTACTCGACGAGGCACGCAGCAATTACACCCAACTGCAATTCGACCCCGGAAGGATTGCGCAGCTCAGCGACAACGCTGCTGTCATAGCGACAAAAACAGGTTCCGTTCGAACAACGACCTTGGCACTCGCCCTCCGCGCAAACGGCTTCACCGTGCAGACACACGATGGGTTTCTGGAAGTGTTTGGGAAGGAAGAAAGTCCGGAGTTGATCGACGCACTTTCAGCTCTGGCAGATGGCAAAGAGGTGGACCTATTTGCTCATTCACCAAACCTTTTGTTCGAGAAATTCCACTCACATTTGACAGAGGAATTGCTACAGAAAGATGCATTGTCCGCTCACCTAGACGCTAGCGGATTGGCTGAGTTAACCCGCTCAATTTTAGGACGGGATTAGCGTGCCAGTTGCCGTTCGGCCCCCGCAGCTATCCATCATTCAATTGCTCCTCCTCAAATGCCCGTTTGCCCTTACGCCTGAACAGCACCAGCGCCTGCGCGCCATCAGGCCCGCGCAGCTTGGCGGCGACGGTAAGGAACGCACCGTAGAGCGCGGCGCGATCATCATCGGTCAGCTCGACCAGATCGGCCTTTGCAACCAGGCCGCCCAGCTCGATCAGTTGCCGGGTCCGTTCACGACGTTTGACCTGCCATTCGCGCATGTCGGTTCGCGCTTTCGCTGCCTCAAGCCTATGCCGCGCCGCCGTCGAGCGGGAGAGTGCCTTCCTGCTGCTGGCGAGGTCCGTTCGCAGTGTCGCGCGTTGTTCCTTGAAAGAAGGCCGCGCCGCGCTTGCGCCAGCCCTCCCCTATTGCCTTGTCTGAGTTTTCCGCTGCATCGAGCAGCGCGCCTGCTAATACATCGGCATCGAGCGTGTCGGCTCCGGTCGCCGTGACGAGCGCGCCAAGGTCGCGCACACGGCGTTCCTTCAGTTGCTTTGCCTTGTCAGCCAGGGCCTTCAGCTCCGAATCAAAATCGCGGGGTTTGCGCATCTGCTGTCTCCATCGTTGGTGTGATGGAGATGATAATCGGTGAGCTTTCCCAATGCAGTAAGGTCGCCGGGACAGTCTGATACCGCCTAGTCCCGATCAGGATTTTATCATGAGAGGGCGCGCTTATACGTCGTGCCGACGTGGCGTTTGCGGTGTAACTGGATTGCCGCCATGGCAATCTTTCACTTCAGCGCAAAGGTCATCGGAAGGTCGAGCGGACGCAGCGCCGTAGCGGCGGCAGCCTATCGTGCAGGCGAGCGGCTGCACGATGAACGCATCGACAGAACCCATGATTTCACCAACAAGGCAGGCGTCGTTCATTCCGAAGTGATGTTGCCCAAAGGCGCACCCGAGGCCTTCGCAGATCGCGCCACCTTGTGGAACACAGTCGAGGCCGCCGAGAAGCGCAAGGATGCCCAGCTCGCCCGCGAGGTCGAGTTCGCCCTGCCCCGCGAACTGTCGAAGAAGGACAACATCACGCTGGCGCGCGAGTTCGTGAAAGCCGAGTTCGTCGAGAAGGGCATGATCGCCGATCTCAATGTCCATTGGGATATTGGCGAAGACGGCAAGGCCAAGCCCCACGCGCATGTCATGCTGACCATGCGCGAGGTCACCAAGGGCGGCTTTGGCGCAAAGGTCCGCAACTGGAACAAGACCGCGCTGATCGAACAATGGCGCGAGCGCTGGGCCGATCATGTGAACCGCGCGCTGGCCGAACGCGACATCGATACGCGGATCGACCATCGGAGCCTGGAGGCGCAAGGCATTGCGCTGGAGCCGCAGGACAAGATCGGTCCCGCAGCCTCACGCATTGGCGGACGCGGGCTGGAGGCCGAGCGGATCGAGGAACACCGTGCCATCGCCCAGCGCAATGGCAAGCGGATCATCGCCAATCCCGCGCTGGCACTGGATGCGATCACGCACCAGCAGGCGACGTTCACCAGGCGCGATCTTGCCGCCTTCGTTCACAGACATAGCGACGGCAAGGAGCAGTTCGACGCGGCGTACAATGCCGTGCGCGCATCGCCCGATTTAATCTCCCTGGGTAACGACGGGCGCGGGCAGGACCGGTTCACTTCGCGGGCAATGATCGAGACCGAACAGCGCCTGCATCGCGCCGCTGACGCAATGGCGCAAAGCACGGGCCATGCGGTCAATGACATTCAGTGTAACGCCGCATTCGCCAGCGCGGTAAAGCGCGGCCTAGTCCTGTCCGGCGCGCAGAAATCCGCCTTCGAACATGTATCCGCCAGCAAGGGCCTTGCGGTTGTCGTTGGCTATGCCGGAACCGGCAAGAGCGCGATGCTGGGCGTGGCGCGCGAGGCATGGGAAAGCGCGGGCTACACTGTGCGCGGCGCGGCCCTGTCCGGCATTGCTGCCGAGGGCTTGGAGAATGGCTCCGGTATTGCTTCGCGCACCATTGCGAGCCTTGAGCACCAGTGGAGTAAGGGTCGCGAGCAGCTCACCTCCCGCGACGTGTTCGTGATCGACGAAGCGGGCATGGTCGGCACGCGCCAGATGGAGCGCGTACTGTCCCATGCCGCCAAAGTCGGTGCGAAGGTGGTCTTGGTGGGCGATCAGCAGCAGCTCCAGGCCATCGAGGCAGGCGCAGCCTTCCGGGCGATCCACGAACGCCAAGGCGGCGTTGAGATCAGCGAGGTTCGCCGTCAGCTATCCGCATGGCAGCAGGATGCGACCAGACACCTCGCCACGGGCCGAACTGGAGAAGCAATCCGCTCCTATGAAGAACGCGGGATGGTCCATGCCGCCGAGAGCCGCGAGGCTGCGCGCGCCGAACTGATCGAACGCTGGGATCGGGAGCGGCAGGCGAGCCCCGACGACAGCCGGATCATCCTCACGCACACCAATGACGAGGTGCGCGAACTGAACCAGATGGCGCGCGGGAAGATGCGCGAGGCTGGCGCACTGGGTGCCGATGCCACCATCAAAGCAGCGCGCGGCGAACGCCAGTTTGCGTCGGGCGACCGCATCATCTTCCTGCGCAACGAGCGCGGTCTTGGGGTGAAGAACGGCACGCTCGGCACGGTCGCAATGGCCAGCGCACAAAGCATGGCCGTGCGCACCGACGAAGGCCGCGAAGTCGCGTTCGACACCAAGGATTATGCCCATGTCGATCATGGCTACGCCGCCACGATCCACAAGGCGCAGGGCATGACCGTGGACCGCGCCCATGTGCTCGCCACGCCGGGCATGGACAGCCATTCCGCCTATGTCGCGATGTCGCGCCATCGCGACGGGCTGGCGCTGCACTATGGCCGCAATGACTTTGCCGACCAGTCGAAACTTGTCCGCAACCTGAGCCGCGAGCGCGGGAAGGATATGGCGGGGGACTACAAGCCCGAACAGGCCTTCGCCGAACTGCGCGGGATCAGCTTCCGCGAGCGGGTCATGGAGATGGTTCGGCAGGTGCCGGAACGCGCCAAATCCATCTTCGGGAACTTCCGTCCGCAGGCTCGCCAGCTCGAACCGCTTCCGGTGCAGTCGAACACGCAGAACAACCAGCTCCGCGCTGTCGAACGCTATGCCCGTGCGCTTGGCGATATCGGGACGATGCAGGCCCAGGGCTTGCCCGTTCTCCCGCATCAGAAGGACGCGCTGGAGAAGGCAGGGAAGGCGCTCGACGCGATCCGGCCCCATGCCGCCACCGATCTTGCCAAGGCACTGGATCGGCGTCCTGAGCTGCTTGCAGAGGCCGCAGGCGGGCGCAGCCAGGAAGCCATGCGCGCCATGCAGCACGAAGCTGCAGTGCGCACCGATCCGGCGCTACGATCCGAGCGCTTTGTCAGCGACTGGCTGGGGCTGAGCGCGGCGCGCAAGCAGCTTGAGCAGCAGGGCGACCGTGCGGGCGCCGCCCGCGTGTCGGCCAAGCTAACCGGGCTTGCGAAGGGGCTTGAGCGCGATCCGCAGGTCGAAGGTCTGCTGCGAGGCAAGACGCGCGAACTTGGCATCGATCCGAAGCCCGAACGCAGCATCGCCAATGATCTCACCGCAACCCTCACCCGCGAGCGCACCCGCGCTTTCGACATGGGCATTTAGGAACTGAATGATGGAAGACGATCAAATCGAAGAAGTGCAACTGGACCTCGAAGTTGAGGAACCGCCCGCGCCGGACCCTGAACCGGAGGCCGTGACGGAAACCGATCCGGCGACGGAAGCCTTCGCCCGTCTCGAAGGCGAGATGGCAATGGTGCGCCATACGGTCCAGAACATGGCCAGGGAGCGAGCCGACATCGTGATCCCTGACTACACGGCAACGCTCGGCCAGATGGCCGATCAGCTGGCACAGGTCTCCAAGACGCTGACCGCAATCGGCAACAAGCCCGCCATCGAACTGACCCCGGAAGACATTGCAGCTCAGATCAAACGCGCCTCGCTCGACATGCTGCGGGACAGCAGCGACCTGTTCCGGCAAGGCCGCAAAGACCTGGACCTTGCAACCGGTCGGCTCGCCGCGATTGTCGGGGGGGTCCGCACCGAGGGCGAGCAGAAACGCCAGACCTGGCGCTTCGCGGGCATCGGGTTGGCTGCCGGTATGCTGCTTTGGTCGATCCTGCCCGGCACCATCGCGCGGGCCATGCCCGAAAGCTGGCATTGGCCCGAACGGATGGCGGAAAGAGCACTCGGAGATTCGTCGCGGTGGGACGCGGGCAGCAGAATGATGCAGAGTGCCGATCCTCAAGCATGGCACGTCCTAGTTGCGGCGGCTGATATGCAGCGAGATAACCGCGACAATATCGAAGATTGCAGGAAACGGGCGAATTCGAGCGGGAAGAACGTATCCTGCACGCTCCAGATTCGGGCGCAAAACGGAGACGACTAGCGCGCCGGAAATTGCCTTCACGCACCTAGGTGCGTCCCGGAAAGCCCCAGAATGTACTGGAAAAGCCCGCACATTGTGTGGGAGCAATCGTAGGAACGCCTTCTAAAACTACGTCAAATTGTATTTGAAAACAACGCACTAAGGCAGTTGACTGGCGCACCCGACAGGATTCGAACCTGTGGCCTTTGCCTTCGGAGGGCAACGCTCTATCCAGCTGAGCTACGGGTGCGTGGCGCGGGGCCTTAGCAATGCGCGGCGCGCGTCGCCAGTGCCTCAGCGTGCTTTTTCTGCGAGTGCGGCTTGCAGCGCCAGCGCTGCGGCGGGGGCGCGTTCTTTGGCGCCGTTGATCATAAACAGGAACACCTCGCGCCCGCCCACCGCCCAGCCCCGCGCGCGCTCTGCCCAATGTTGCAACTCCTCGGCGGAGTAGCCCGTCTCTATCTCCGCGCGTTGTCGCTGCAGGCGGGCGTAGACGAACGGCGCCCCCACGGTCGCATCGATACAAGGGTAGGTCTCGTCGTCGGCGAACACCACCGTCGCCCCGCGGGCGTGGCACAAGTCCGCAAAGCGCGGGTCGGCGAAGCTTTCGTGGCGCGGTTCGAGCGCGTGACGCAGCGGCACTCCGTCGTGCGCGTCGGGGAGCAGCGCGAGGAACGCTTCGACATCGTCGGCATCGAACTGCCGCGTCGGGGCGAACTGCCACAGGATCGGGCCGAGGTTAGGCCCCAGCGCGGTGAAACCCTGTGCCACGAACTGCGCGATGCCGTCGCCGGCCTCCGCCAGCGCCTTGCGGCTGGCGACGTAACGCGACCCTTTGAGCGAGAAGCGGAAGTCGGGCGGCAAGTCTGTTGCCCAGGCCGCCCAGCTCGCCGGTTTTTGCCGACCGTAAAAGGTCGCGTTGATCTCGATCGCGCCCATTTTGGCGACCGCGTAGGCGCGCTCGTCGGCCTGGCGCAGCCCTTTCGGGTAGAAGGTCTCGCGCCACGGGGCGAAGGTCCACCCGCCGATGCCGACGCGGATCGGGCCGAGGCTGTCGTCCTTGCTCATGACGCGCAGCCTACCCGCCGCCGATGACAAGCGCGAGGGGCTGTGCGATGGCTGGCGCCATGACGACGATCCCGACGACAATCACAGTGGCGGCGCTGCAATGCGCGCTTGGCGGCTCGGCCGAGGAGAATATCGCAAAGGTGAGCGCGCTGGTGCGCGACGCGGCGGGGCAGGGCGCGACGCTGATCCTCCCGCCCGAGCTCTTCGACGGCCCCTATTTCTGCAAGGTCGAGGACGAAGAGCTGTTCGCCCGCGCGCAACCGATCGAGCGCCACCTGACGGTACAGGCGATGCGCGAGCTCGCCCGCGAACTGCGCGTCACCATCCCCACCAGCGTGTTCGAGCGCGACGGGCCGCATCACTATAACACGCTCGCCATGGTCGGGCCGGATGGGGAGGTCGCCGGCACCTATCGCAAGAGTCACATCCCCGACGGCCCGGGCTATGAGGAGAAATTCTACTTCCGCCCGGGCAACACCGGCTTTCGGGTATGGTCGCATGGGTCGACCACCATCGGCGTCGGGGTGTGCTGGGACCAATGGTATCCAGAAGCCGCGCGGGTGATGGCGCTGATGGGGGCGGAGCTGCTGCTCTATCCGACCGCGATCGGCAGCGAGCCGCACGACCCCGGCCTCGACACGCGGCGGCTGTGGCGGCGGGCGATGATCGGCCATGCGGTCAGTAACGTAATGCCCGTCGTCGCCGCCAACCGCATCGGCGACGAGGATGGCCAGCATTTCTACGGCACCAGCTTCATCTGCGACGAATGGGGCGACATCGTCGCGGAGCTGGGCGACGCCGACGAAGGCGTCATCACCGCCACCCTTGACCTCACCCGAGCCGCCCGCAACCGAGCCGGCATGGGCTTCTTCCGCGATAGGAGGCCCGAGCTCTACGCGCGGATCGCCGAGGATCGGTAGGGGTGGCACGCTTCGCCGACGGCAGCGCGGGCGACGTCGACTATGGTGAGGTAGGCGGCAGCTACGCGCGCTTCCGCCAGCCGGAACCCGAGATTGCGGCGCAGATCCACCGCGCGCTCGGCGATGCGCGGACGGTGCTGAATGTTGGCGCGGGCGCTGGGAGTTACGAGCCGACCGACCGCGAAGTGACCGCGGTCGAGCCCTCCGCCTCGATGCGCGCCCAGCGACCCGCACATCTGGTTCGCGCGATCGACGCGGTGGCGGAGGCGTTGCCGTTCGCCGATGACAGTTTCGACGCCTTGATGGCAACCGTGACCGTCCACCAATGGTCCGATCTGGAGCGCGGCCTCAGCGAAATGCGCCGCGTGACGCGGGGCCCGGTGGTGCTGCTCGTAGGCGACCCTGCGCAGATGCACGACTATTGGCTCAACGACTACATCCCAGAGGTGCGGGACAACGAGGCGCGCCGTTTCCCTGCGATCGACCGCATCGTATCGGCGCTGGGCGGTCGTGTTTCGATCGAGCCGGTTCCAGTGCCGCTCCACTGCCGCGACGGGTTCAACGAGGCATATTACGGCCGCCCGGAGATGTTCCTCGACCCCGCCGCGAGGCTTGCTTGCTCGAGCTGGAGCTTGGTGCCGCAAGCGGCCGTCGAACGCTTTGTGCAAAACCTTAGCGCGGACCTCGCAAGCGGCGCGTGGGACGCGAACCACGGCCATTTGCGCCATCAGCCCTATTTCGATGGGCCGCTGCGGTTGGTGGTGGGATTGCCCTGAACCAACGCGCGTCCAGCGGAAGGCCCCGAAGCGAAGCAGCGCGGAGCGCCGATGCCGGCCGGAAGTGATCTCGACTCGCTGCAATTCGAAGCGCTCTCGTGACGCAGGTCGGTAAGTGATGCGGCGGTTAGCGCCGTCAGCGGCACGGACTTCGAGGGTGTAGTCAACGTCGGGATTGCCATATTCGCCTGCCACACGGCGAACCACCGTCATGCCATCACGAAGGCCCGCCGCGTAGGCGTTCGAACGCTGGTCGACACCGACAACTCTCCCCGCGCGACTTGTCGCTGCAGCGTCGTAGCCGCGATCGAAGCGGGATGACTCGGTCTGGATCACGCGAAAACACGGTCCGAAGACGTCGGCCGGCAGCACGATCGCTTCACCGCGGTCGAGGTGGCGCGCGATGGCGGTTTCGACATCAAAGCCGGTGCGTCTCGCCGCCATCCGGAACCCGCTCGCGGCGTCAGGTGGGCGACGGGCCGAACGCGCGATGTCGTCGCGCATCGAACGTAGCATCTGGTCCAGACCGCTGCCGCGCTGGGCGAGCTGGTGGTGCCAGATCGCCGCCAACATCGCCCCGCGTTGATAGGGAAGCTTCTCTGCGTCGATGCCGCCGGTCCATTGGACGCGAGCCGCTTCCGCATTTGGGGTCAGTCGAAACGTGGATGTGGCGCACGCCCGCAGCATTTCGTTCCAGTCGCGCGCAAAGCGGTCAGGGGTCCAGAGCCCCGCTTCCAACATCACCCGCCGCGTCAGATAGTCTGTAAACCCCTCGCTGAACCAATAGGCTTGCTCTTCATCGCGTGGCGGCAGCTCGCCGAGCTGTCGCGGCACCCAGGTGTGCATATACTCGTGGGCGATGAGCCAGCTAAGACCTTCGATGTCCGCGCGGCTGTCTATTCAGGTCGCGAACGCGTCGCTCCGGCCCGTGCCGCTATAGCTCATCCGGTTGGGGGCAGGAGTGAGCGGAATGCTTGTTATCAAAAAGGGCGATTGCGAGCGGTCGCGCCAGAAATGGCGCTCAGCCTCCAGGATCGCGATGGCCGTTCGGTCAAAGGCTTCCCCGTCGAACTCGAACCTACCGATACGCGCGATGCGCAGCGGTGCACCGTCAACCATGACTTGACGCACTGAGAGGCCGGGACCGCCGATGGCGATGCTCTCCGAA
This sequence comes from uncultured Sphingopyxis sp., assembly GCA_936933955.1. Lineage (GTDB taxonomy): Bacteria > Pseudomonadota > Alphaproteobacteria > Sphingomonadales > Sphingomonadaceae > Sphingopyxis. The sequence continues at coordinate 46,087 of CAKZIN010000044.1, forward strand.
ATGTCGCCAACTGTCCGCGGGCGGCCGCCCAGACCTCTCGCATGCTGAGTGTCGGAGGCGAAGCCGATGTTGGCGGGGCCACTCCACCGAAAGCTGGCAGGTGCGCCGGTGCGGCCGTCCGGCAAGGCGTAGAGAACCTCGCCCACCGCGTAGAACCACCCTGGACGGACGACGGGAATGGCCTGCCGACTGTCGAGCACCGTTGGGTCCGCCGCGTGCCCTGAAACGATACGATAGCGCATGGTGAGCGGCGCGCGGGGCGCGGCGCGAATGATGCGCCCACCGTTCGGCGCTTCGGTCACCGACTGCGCGCCCTCGACCTGAATGTCGCGCGTCCATTGTGCGAGACGCGCTTCGTCGGCCCACCGATCGATCCAGTCGATCTTGGTCTCCCCGTCGGCATCGCCGCGCAGGCGGATCGTCACCGCCAGCGCTGTGATGCTGCCATTCTCCACGACGGGAGCAAGCTCATAAGCGACCGCATCGTTCTGGCTTCGCGCCAGTGCAGGGGAGGCCGCCAACGTAAGAGCCAGCGGAACTGCGGTGAAATTTCTCACGCCAACCTCTCCCCCTTCTTCGGCCGCGCCGGCCGCGGCGCGAGGATCTTAGCCTCATACCCGCACTCCGCCACCACCGGGCAGCGCCAGCATTCGGGCTGCCTCGCTTTGCAGGTGTGGCGGCCGTGGAGGATGAGCCAGTGGTGGGCGTGGCGGCGGTAGCGGGTGGGGACGACGCGTTCGAGGGTGGCTTCGACCTCCGCCACCGTCTTGCCGGGCGCGAGGCCGGTGCGGTTGCTGACGCGGAAGACGTGGGTGTCAACGGCGAAGGTCTCTGCCCCGAAGGCGCAGTTCATGACGACGTTGGCGGTCTTGCGCCCGACACCGGGGAGCGCCTCCAGCGCGGCGCGATCGGCAGGGACCTCGCCGCCGTGCCGCTCGATCAGCGCGGCGGAGAGGGCGATGACGTTGGCGGCTTTGGTATTGAAGAGGCCGATGGTGCGGATGTGCGCCTTCAGCCCCTCCTCCTCCAGCGCGAGCATGGCCTGCGGGGTGGTCACCGCCTCGAACAGCTTGGCGGTCGCCTTGTTGACGCCGGCGTCGGTCGACTGCGCCGACAGCACGACCGCGACGAGCAATTGGTAGTGGTTGCTGAACGCAAGCTCGCTCTGCGGTTCGGGATCGAGCCCCTGGAGCTTGGCGAAAAAGCTCTCGATCGCCGCGCGCTTCACGGCCGTTCGCTAGTCAGGGATGCGAGGCCCAGCACGTCGTTCATGGAGTAGCGCCCCGGCGCCCGGCCGACCAACCACTGCGCCGCGCGGATGGCGCCGCGGGCGAAGATCGCGCGGCTCTCGGCACGGTGGGCGAGGGTCAGGCGCTCGCCCTCTCCGGCGAAGATCACGTCATGGTCGCCCGCGACGCTGCCGCCGCGGAGCGAGGCAAAGCCGATGCTGCCCTCGCGCCGCACGCCGTCATGCACGGCCCGCAGCTGCGCTAGGGTCGCGCCACGCCCCGCCGCCGCCGCCTCACCCAGCAGCAGCGCGGTGCCGGAGGGGGCGTCGAGCTTGTGGCGGTGGTGCATCTCCGCGATCTCGATGTCCCAGTCAGGCCCCAGCCGCGCCGCCGCCTCGCGCACCAGATGCGCAAGCAGCGTCACGCCGAGCGAGGTGTTGCCGGTCTGGAGCACGGCAACGGCCCCCGCCGCGCGGTCGATCGCGGCGTGATGCGCGGCTTCGAGGCCGGTGGTGCCGACCAGCAGCGGGGTCGCGGCGGCGACGGCGGCGTCGAGCGTCGCTTGCAGCGCATCGGGGTGCGAGAAGTCGATCAGCACATCGCTTGCCGAAGCCAGCGCACAGATATCGCCATCGCGGTCGATGCCCTGTGTTGCGAGCCCCACCTCCCGCGCTTCTTCCGCGATCGCCCGCCCCATGCGCCCGTCCGCGCCCACAATGCCGATGCTCGTCATGGCGCGCGGGTTAGCGCGCGCCGGGGCTGTAGGCGAGAGTCAAGGCGAGCGCGGCCCCGCCCGCCCCACCGAGCAGGCGACGCCGGTCCAGCGGACGGCCGGGGTGAGCGTCGGAGGAGGGAAATACTCGGTGCATGGAGACGGTCCTTTCGAGCGCCGATTCACGGATCGGTGATCCCCGGGTCAGCGATCCCCGGATCGGTGATC
>CAKZIN010000045.1 GCA_936933955.1 uncultured Sphingopyxis sp.
TTTTACCTCACCAACGCCATCTGCCGCGCGTCGCCGACGATGCAGCGCTGCTCGGCGGAACTGCTCCACGGCGTCGACTTTGCGGAGGCCGCCGAATGACTGCCTGGCTGCAATCCTGGCTCGGCACCGGCCTCGGCTGGTTTGCCGGCACGCTGGCGCTGATTTTGTTGATCGTGCTGCCGCTGATGCTGGCGGTCGCGATGATCATCTACGCCGACCGCAAGATCTGGGCAGCGATCGCGCTGCGCCGTGGGCCCAACGTGGTCGGTCCGTTCGGCCTCCTGCAAAGCTTTGCCGACGGGCTCAAGGTGTTTCTGCAGGAAACGATTGTCCCCTCGAGCGCGAACAAGGTGCTGTTCCTGCTCGCACCGATTATCACCTTCACCGTCGCGCAGATGGCGTGGGCGGTGATCCCGTTTGGCGCGCAACAGGTGCTCGCCGACATCAACGTTGGGCTGCTCTACATCCTCGCGATCAGTTCGCTCGGCGTGTATGGCGTCATCATTTCGGGCTGGGCATCCAACTCGAAATATCCATTCTTTTCCGCGCTGCGCGCCGCAGCGCAGATGATCAGCTATGAAGTGTCGATCGGCTTCGTGCTGGTGTGCGTCGTGCTGTGGGCGGGGAGCTTCAACCTCAGCGAAATCATCCGCCAGCAGCAGGGGCACGTGTTCGGCCTGCTCAACGGGTTCGGTTTCAACCCGCTGCTGTTCCCGATGGCGGTGGTGTTCCTGATCAGCTCGATGGCGGAAACTGCGCGTGCGCCCTTCGACCTCACCGAGGCGGAGAGCGAGCTCGTCGCGGGCTATCAGACCGAATATAGCTCGATGAGCTTCGCGCTGTTCTGGCTCGGCGAATATGCCAACGTCATTTTGATGTGCGCTCTGAATGCGATCCTGTTCTGGGGCGGGTGGCTGCCGCCGCTCAACATCGACCTCATCCCCTGGTTCGACATTCCCGGGATGGTGTGGCTGTTCGCCAAGATCTTCCTGTTCTTCTTCATCTTCAGCTGGGTGAAGGCGACTGTCCCACGCTATCGCTATGACCAGCTGATGCGGCTCGGGTGGAAGGTGTTTCTGCCGATGTCGTTGCTGTTCGTGGTACTTATCTCGGGCTATCTGATGTTCACGCGTTACGGGGTGCCGGCATGAGCATCGCGCACACCATCAAGTCCTTCACGTTGTGGGAATTCGTGAAGGCGCACGCGCTGACCCTGCGCTATTTCTTCAAGCCCAAGGCGACGATCAACTACCCATTCGAGAAGAACCCGCTGAGCCCTCGGTTCCGCGGCGAGCATGCACTGCGCCGTTATCCGAACGGCGAGGAGCGCTGCATCGCTTGCAAGCTGTGCGAGGCGGTGTGTCCGGCACAGGCGATCACCATCGAGGCGGAGCCGCGTGAGGATGGGTCGCGGCGGACGACGCGCTATGACATCGACATGACGAAGTGCATCTACTGCGGCTTTTGTCAGGAAGCGTGCCCGGTCGACGCAATTGTCGAGGGGCCCAACTTCGAATTTGCGACCGAAACGCGCGAGGAACTGCTCTACGACAAGGCCAAGCTCCTCGCCAACGGCGACCGGTGGGAGCGAGCGATCGCGGCCAACCTTGCCGCCGATGCACCGTATCGCTAGGGGCGCGGCACCAATGAGTCACCTGCCGTTCATGGGCGCGGGCCTGCCGCGCGAGGCCGCTTGCAACGCTGCCGGGCGCTCCCCTTCGGCGGAGGTCGCGGCGTGATCCAGGCGGTCGCCTTTTATCTCTTTTCGGTGGTGCTGATCGCGGCGGCGGTGCTCACCATAGCGAGCCGCAACCCGGTGCACGGCGTGCTGTGGCTCATCCTCGCCTTTTTCAACGCGGCGGGGCTGATGCTGATCGTCGGCGCCGAATTCATCGCGATGCTGCTGGTGATCGTTTATGTTGGCGCGGTCGCGGTGCTGTTCCTGTTCGTGGTGATGATGCTCGAAGTGGACTTTGCCGCTCTGCGTAAGGGCGCGGTGCAGTATCTGCCGTTCGGGTTGCTGCTGGCGGCTGTGATCGCTGCGGAACTGATCCTGGCGCTTGGCTCGTGGAGCGCAGGCAGCATTGGCGGCACTCGCACCGCGCCTGTGGTCGCAAGTGCATCGAACATCCAGGCGATCGGGCAGTTGCTCTACACAAAATATGTGTTCGTATTCGAACTCGCAGGGCTGGTGCTCTTGGTGGCGCTGATCGGCGCGATCGTTCTCACCAACCGCAAGCGATCGAACGTGCTTCGCCAGAACATCAGCCGTCAGAATGCGCGTCGTCCGCAGGACGCGACGCGGCTGACCGCGCCGACGGTGGGCGAAGGGGTGCAGCTATGACCATCGGCATGCACCATTACCTAGTCGTCAGCGCGATCCTGTTCGTGCTCGGCGTGCTCGGCATCTTTCTCAACCGTCGCAACGTCATCATCATTCTGATGGCGATTGAGCTCATTCTGTTGAGCGTAAACCTCAACCTCGTCGCATTTTCGGCGTTTCTCGGCGATCTCGTCGGACAGGTGTTCGCGATGTTCGTGCTCACCGTCGCAGCGGCCGAGGCGGCGATCGGGCTTGCCATTCTCGTCATCTATTTCCGTCAGCGCGGGACGATCGCGGTCGACGATGCCAACCGGATGAAGGGCTGATGCATCCCATCATCGCCATCGTGTTTCTGCCACTGGCGGCGGCGCTCGTCGCCGGGCTGTTCGGCCGCTGGATCGGAGCCACCGCGGCCAAGCTGATTACGACAGCTTCGCTGTTCGCCGCAGCGGCACTGAGCTGGCCGATCTTTCTGAGCTACCTCGGTGGGGAGGGGCAGCCTGGCGTGGTCCCCGTACTCGAGTGGATGCGCTCGGGCGCGCTCAGCGTCGATTGGTCGTTGCGGGTCGATAGCCTGACCGCGGTGATGCTGGTGGTAATCACCACCGTTTCCGCGCTCGTCCACCTCTATAGCTGGGGGTACATGAGCGAGGACCCGAGCCAGCCGCGGTTCTTTGCCTACCTGTCGCTATTCACCTTTGCGATGCTGATGCTCGTGACCGCCGACAACATCGTGCAGATGTTCTTCGGTTGGGAAGGGGTGGGGCTCGCCTCCTATCTGCTGATCGGTTTCTGGTACCACAAGCCGAGCGCCAACGCCGCGGCGATCAAGGCGTTCGTGGTCAACCGCGTTGGCGACCTCGGCTTCATGCTCGGCATCTTCGCACTGTTTCTCGTGTTCGGGACGGTGTCGATCGACGCGATCAACCAGGCGGCGCCGTCGATGACGGGATCGAGCATCGGCTTTCTCGGGCTACGGGTCGACACGCTGACGATCATCTGCCTGCTGCTGTTCGTGGGTGCGATGGGCAAGTCGGCGCAGCTCGGCCTCCATACCTGGCTCCCCGACGCGATGGAGGGCCCGACGCCGGTTTCCGCGCTGATCCACGCGGCGACGATGGTGACCGCAGGCGTGTTCATGGTTTGCCGCCTGTCACCATTGTTCGAGACTGCGCCGATCGCGCTAAGCTTCGTCACCTTCATTGGTGCGGCGACCTGCTTCTTCGCCGCCACGGTCGGGGTGGTGCAGACAGACATCAAGCGGGTCATCGCTTATTCGACCTGCTCGCAGCTCGGCTACATGTTCTTTGCGGCTGGGGTCGGCGCCTACGGCGCGGCGATGTTCCACCTGTTCACCCACGCCTTTTTCAAGGCGCTGCTGTTCCTCGGCGCGGGCTCGGTCATCCACGCGATGCATCATGAGCAGGACATGCGCTACTATGGCGCTTTGCGGCGGCACATCCCGCTCACCTACTGGGCGATGATCGCAGGCACGCTGGCGATCACCGGCGTCGGGATCCTCGGGCTGTTCGGGTTTGCGGGCTTTTATTCGAAGGACGTCATCCTCGAGAGCGCTTTTGCGAGCGGACCCTATGGTCAGATGGCGTTCCTCGTCGGCGCGGTCGCGGCACTGTTGACGAGCTTTTATAGCTGGCGTCTCATTTTCCTGACCTTCCACGGCAAGCCGCGCTGGGCGGGGTCGGAGCACATTCAGCACGCGGTGCACGACACGCATGGTCACGACCACGACGCCGGCGATGCAGCGGCGGAGGACAGCGGACATGCGCCTTCGACGCACGCCGCGGCGCATGGTGAGCCGGTCGAAGGCACGCTCGGTTACCATCCGCACGAGAGCCCGTGGACGATGCTGCTCCCGCTCGCGGTACTGACGCTGGGCGCGGTGTTCGCAGGGTTCCTGTTCCACTATCCGTTCGTCGATGCGGAGCAAGGCGCGGCTTTCTGGAATGGCAGCATCGCCTTCGACAACCATCTGATGCACGCCGCGCACGGCGTCCCGCTGTGGGTAAAGCTCACTCCGGCCGCGGTGATGCTCGTCGGTCTGGCGCTCGCCTGGCGGAACTACATCCGCGATCCGGAAGCACCGGCTCGGATCGTTGCACGCATCCCTGACCTCCACCGTTTCCTCGCCAAGAAATGGTATTTTGACGAGCTGTACGACTTCGTATTCGTGCGTCCGGCACTCGCCCTGGGGCGGTTGTTCTGGAAGCGTGGGGACGAGGGGTTCATCGACCGGTTCGGCCCCAACGGCGCGGCCTATGCGGTGGCGGAGACCAGCGGCGTCGCGCGTGAATTTCAGTCGGGGTATATCTACAGCTATGCGTTCGTGATGCTGATCGGGCTCGCGGTGCTCACCAGCTGGCTTTGGTGGCAGTTCGGATGAGCGGGTTTCCTGTGCTTTCGCTGATGATCGGGCTGCCGATCGTGGCCGCAATCGCGTGCATGTTCGCGCGCGCCGAGAGCGCGCGCTGGATTGCGCTGCTGACGACCCTGGTGGAGTTTGCGCTCGGCATCTGGCTGTGGGCGAACTACCAGATTGGCGGGCCGCAGTGGCAATTCGTGGAGCGGGCTGCGATTTCGGGCAGCTTCAACTGGGCGCTCGGCATCGATGGCATCGCGCTAATGCTGATCATGCTGTCGGTGTTTCTGATGCCAATCTGCATCGGGGCAAGTTGGCGCACGATCACTGACCGCACCGGCCTCTACATGGCCTGCTTCCTGGTCATGGAAGCGCTGATGATCGGCGTCTTTGCGGCGCAGGACCTGATCCTGTTTTATATTTTCTTCGAGGCTGGCCTCATCCCGATGTATCTCATCATCGGCATTTGGGGCGGCGCCAACCGCATTTACGCCAGCTACAAATTCTTCCTTTACACGCTGCTCGGCTCGATCCTGATGCTGGTGGCGATGCTGTGGATGGTGGCGAGCGCGGGCACCGCCGATATTCCCACGCTGATGACGCACGATTTCCCGGTGTCCGCGCAAACCTTGCTGTGGCTCGCCTTCTTCGCGAGTTTTGCGGTCAAGGTGCCGATGTTCCCGGTGCACACCTGGCTCCCCGACGCGCACGTGCAGGCGCCGACCGCGGGGTCGGTGATCCTTGCCGGTGTTCTGCTCAAGATGGGCGGGTACGGTTTTCTGCGCTTCAGCCTGCCGATGTTCCCGGACGCGTCGGCGCAGCTCACCTGGCTGATCATGGCGCTGTCGATGATCGCGGTCGTCTACACCAGCCTCATCGCGCTGGTGCAGAGCGACATGAAGAAGCTGATCGCCTATTCGTCGGTCGCGCACATGGCCATCGTCACCGCGGGGCTGTTCGCGTTCAACCGTCAGGGGATCGAGGGCGGCATCATCGTCATGCTCAGCCACGGGCTCGTGTCGGGGGCACTGTTCCTGTGCGTCGGCGTGATCTACGACCGGCTGCATACGCGGGAAATCGCGCGCTACGGCGGCCTCGCCAACAACATGCCTGGGTACGCGCTGCTGTTCCTGCTGTTCACCATGGCGTCGATCGGCCTGCCCGGGACGAGCGGTTTCGTGGGCGAATTCCTCGCCCTGATGGGCGTCTATCAGCTGAGCACCTGGGCGGCGCTCATCTGCACCACGGGCATCATCCTTGGGGCGGGTTACATGCTGTGGCTGTACCGCCGGGTGGTGTTCGGCTCGCCCGCGAGTGAGGAAACCGCGCGTCTCCCGGACCTGTCGCTGCGGGAGTGGGCTTTGCTTCTACCGATCGGGCTCGCGGCGCTGTGGATGGGCGTGTATCCGGAGAGCTTTCTGGCGCCGATCCGCGCGGATGTCGGGCGGATCGTCGAGCGCGTCGAAGCGAAACGTCCGGTCAGCGACAGTCGGCCAACCGCGGGACGTGCGCCGGCCGTGTCTGTCGATATGAGTGAGGGGGCGCACTGATGGCGCAGGATTTTGCGCTCATCGCGCCCGATCTGGCGCTCATAGTCGGCGCGTTGGTGATGACGCTGGTGGCCGCATTCGTGGGCGATCGCGACGGGCGAGCGCTGACGTGGCTGGGGATCGCCGCGCTCGCAGGGGCACTGGTTCTCCTCGCCGGGCTGCGCTTTATCGACGGTCATGCGTTCAGCGGCACGCTGACGATCGATGCGTTCAGCGGCTACACGCGCGCACTGATCTACGCGTCGGGCATCGCCGCGCTTATCTTCGCGCCACGCTATTTCCGCCATGAAAGCTATCGGCCCGAATACCCGCTGCTGATCGTCCTCGCGACAATCGGCATGGGGGTGATGGTCGGCGCGCGCGACCTCGTCACGCTGTACGTCGGGCTCGAACTTAACAGTCTCGCGTCCTACGTGCTGGCGAGCTTTGCGCGGCGCGACGAGCGTTCGGCGGAGGCGGGGCTCAAATATTTCGTGCTGGGCAGCCTCGCCAGCGGCATCCTCCTCTACGGTATCTCGCTGCTCTACGGGTTCGCCGGGACGACGAGCTTTGTCGCCCTCGCCAACGGTGTCGACGCGAACGCACCGCTCGGCTTGTTGATGGGCGTGGTGTTCGTGCTCGCGGGGCTCGGCTTCAAGATCAGCGCGGCGCCGTTCCACATGTGGACGCCCGACGTGTACGAAGGCGCGCCCACCCCGGTGGTCGCCTTCTTCGCCACTGCGCCCAAGATCGCCGCGACCGCTCTTCTGGTTCGTCTGTGTGTCGAAGCCATGCCCGCCGCGGGCGACGCGTGGCGCCAAATCGTTGCGGTGCTCGCGGTCGCGTCGATGGTAATCGGTTCATTCGGCGCGGTCGGCCAGCGCAACATCAAGCGCCTCCTCGCCTACAGTTCGATCGCCAACGTCGGCTTTATCCTGATCGGTCTGGCCGCAGGCACCGTTGAAGGCGTCTCGGCACTGCTGTTCTATCTGCTGGTCTACGCGATCATGACCTTCGCGAGCTTCGGGATCGTCATGCTGCTGGAGGACGCGCAGGCTCGTCCGATCGAGCGCATGGCCGACCTCACTGGCATGTGGCGCAAGCGCCCCTGGCTCGCGGCCGGGCTTGCGGCGCTGATGTTCAGTCTGGCGGGCATCCCGCCGCTGTTCGGCTTCTGGCCCAAGCTGCTCGTGTTCACCGCCGCCGTGCGTGCGGATATGCTGTGGCTGGCGGTGGTCGGTGCGATCACTTCGGTCATCGGTGCCTTCTACTATCTGCGCGTCATCAAGCTGGTGATGTTCGACGAGCCGTCGCCGGTGTCGCTGCCGTCTCGCGGGAGCGTGTGGGAGCAGGGCGTCGTCGCTCTCGCGGTGGTATTCGTGAGCCTGCTCGGCTTCGCAGTCATCGGCCCGCTCGACAGCATCACGCGCCACGCAGCGGGCGCGCTGTTCTGAGTGCGGCTACCGCGCCGCGTCTGACGATCGTAGCGGAAACCGGCTCGACCAACGCCGATCTCCGCGCGATGGTCGAGCTAGGTCATGACTGGCGCGAGGGCGATTGGCTCATCGCCGACCGCCAGACCGCCGGACGTGGTCGGCTTGGGCGAGAATGGCACGACGACGCCGGGAACTTCATGGGCTCGACTCTCGTCCGCGTTGGACGCGTCGATCCGGCCCCAGCGAGCCTCGCCTTTGTCGCTGGCTTGGCCCTCTATGATGCGGTGGGCGCGGCGGGAGCGACTGTGCGCCTCAAGTGGCCGAACGATCTGACACTTGAAGGCGCAAAACTGGCCGGCATCCTGCTCGAGCGCGTAGGTGACGCGGTCATCGTCGGGATTGGCGTCAACCTCAAATCCGCGCCGCAGATCGAGGGCCGCGCAACGACATCGCTCGCGGCTGCAGGGCACGACGCGTCTCGCGACCAGTTCGCCGAACGACTGGCCGACGCCTTCGTCGCGCGCGTGGCAGAATGGCGCGGCGGCGGTTGGCCTTTGCAGGTGCAGCGGGACTGGCTCGCCCGCGCCCACCCCCTCGGCACGCCGCTCGCGGTCCATGACGGAGCCGTGACATTGACCGGCGCTTTCGCGGGGTTAGAGGGGGACGGCGCGCTGCGGCTTCGCCTGGCGGGGGGAGAGGTGCGCCGCATCAGCGTCGGCGATGTTTCGCTGCTCGCCGACGATCTCGCCCGCGCCGACGACTGATCCGGAGAAAGAGATGCTGCTCGCGATCGACGCCGGCAACACCAATGTGGTCTTCGCCGTCCTCGATGGCATGGCGGTGCGCGCGCGCTGGCGGATCGCGACCGACCCGCGGCGCACGGCGGACGAATATGCGGTGTGGCTGTTCCAGCTGATGGCCATCGAAGGCATCGCGCGGGAGAGCATCGAGGACGTGGCGATCGCCACCGTGGTCCCACGCGCGCTCCACAACCTGTCGGTGCTGGCGGAGAAATATTTCAAGCGCTCACCCCTGGTCGCAGGGCAGGGCTCGATGGAGTGGTGCGTCGAACTTGACGTGACTGAACCGCGCAGCGTCGGCGCCGACCGTGTAGTCAACGCCATCGCCGCGCACGCCCGCCATCCGGGCGACCTCATCATCCTCGATTTCGGCACCGCGACAACGATCGACGCAATCGACTATAACGGCGCGTACAAGGGGGGCATTATCGCGCCGGGGGTGAACCTGTCGCTCGACGCGCTGGTCGCTGCCGCCGCCAAGCTCCCCCGCATCGCGATCGAAAAGCCCGCGAGCAACAGCGTCATCGGGCGCGATACCGAAACGCAGATGCTGATCGGCGTCTTCTGGGGCTATGTCGCGATGATCGAGGGGCTGGTCGAGCGGATGAAAAAAGAAATCGGACGGCCGTCGACGGTCGTCGGCACGGGCGGTCTCGCCACGCTGTTTCAAGGAGCTACCGACATTTTCGACGTTGTCGAACCCGACCTCACCATCACCGGTCTTGCCTTGATGCATGCGCGGGTGCGCGCGGCATGACACCGCGCGACGACGAACTGCTGTTCCTCGCGCTCGGGGGGTCGGGCGAGATCGGGATGAACGTCAACCTCTACGGCCACGCCGGCAAATGGCTGATGGTCGACCTGGGGGTGACGTTCGGCAATGCCGACTATCCGGGGATCGACATCATCCTCCCCGACCTCGACTTCATCGAGCAGCGCCGCGAACAGCTGGTCGGCATCGTCATCACCCACGGGCACGAAGACCATGTCGGCGCGGTCGCCTATCTCGCCGCGGACCTCGGCGTGCCGATCTACGCCAACCGCTTCACCGCGATGCTGGTGCAGCGCAAGCTTGCCGAGGAGAAGATCGAGCGCCGCGTGAAGCTGGTGAGCTTCGACATGGGCGCGAAGATGAAGCTGGGGCCGTTCGGTGTGACGCCGGTGAAGCTCGCGCATTCCATCCCGGACATGGCGGCGCTGCTCATCGAAACACCCGCGGGGAGCGTGTTCCACAGCGGCGACTGGAAGCTCGACAACGATCCGCGACTGGGCACGCCCGAGGCGGAGGCCAATGTGCGCGCCGCGGTGGGGGAGGGCGTGCGCGCGCTCGTCTGTGATTCCACCAACGTCTTCAACGCCGAGCCCGCGGGCAGCGAGTCGAGCGTTGCGGAGGGCCTCACGCGCGTCGTGCGGGAAGCGCCGGGGCGCGTCTTGGTGACGAGCTTTGCCAGCAACGTCGCGCGGCTCGACACGCTGGGGGAGGTTGCGAAGGCCACCGACCGGCGCCTGTGCATCGCGGGCCGCAGCCTCGACCGCTACATCGCGGTGGCGAAGGCGGCGGGCTATCTGCGCGATTTTCCCGAAACCATCGACTGGGATGCGGCGATGCGTTTGCCGCGGGGAGAGGTGCTGATCCTCGCCACCGGCGGGCAGGGCGAACCGCGCGCGGCGCTGTCGCGGATCGCCGAGGGCCAGCATCCGATCAAGCTCGACAAGGGCGACCGGGTGGTGTTCTCCTCGCGCCACATTCCGGGCAATGAGCTTGCCATCGGCCGGGTGATGAACCTCCTCGCCCAGCGCGAGGTGGAGACGATCACCGAACGGCAGGCGCATATCCACGTGTCGGGTCACCCCGGCCAGCCCGAGCTCGCGCAGATGTATCGCTGGACCAACCCGGAGCTGCTGATCCCGGTGCACGGCGAAATCCGCCATCTGCTCGCCCATGCGCGCTTCGCCAAAGGGCAGGGCGTGCCCGAAGCGGTGGTGCAGCAGAGCGGAGAGATCGTCCGCATCGCACCCGGCCCGGCGGAGATCGTCGGGCGCGCACGGGCGGGACGGCTCGTCCTCGACGGCGACATGATCGTCGAGGCGGACGGCGGCTCCGTCGTCGAACGTCGCAAGCTGGCGGTCAACGGCCACGTCGCGGTCGCGCTATCGGGGCGGTCGGCGCAGGTTTCGATGCGCGGGCTTCCGGTCGATGCCGACGAACGCGATGAGCTTGTCGAGGAAGCGGAGGGCGCCGCGCGCGCCGCAGCGACGGGCGAACGCGACCGCGAGCGCCGCCGTGAAGCCGTTCGCCTTGCGGTGCGGCGGGTTTTCACCGATTGGACGGGCAAGAAGCCGATCGTCGACGTGCTGCTGCTCGACTAGGGTGGCGCGATGAACTGGACGTCGGCGCTCGCGATCTACTTCCTGATCTGGTTCGGGGTGCTGTTCCTGGTGCTCCCGTTTCACGCCGCGCGCGCGAGCCGACTGGCGGACGCGCCCGAGCGGGTCGCGGGGGAGGATCCCGGCGCGCCCAAGCTGTTCCGCCCGCTCCGCGCGGCGCTGGAGACGACGGTGATCGCTGCGCTCCTGTTTGCGCTCTATTACTTCGTCTATTCGCGCCAGCTGTTCAGCGGGCACATCGACCTCAGCTGGCTGGGAGCGCCGCCGTTACGGTGACGGTGGGCGGCGCCCGGTCGAGATCTACGGTCGCGCGAACGCCGTAGAGGTCGCCGATCAGCGCGGGGGTCAGCACCTCGCGCGTTGGACCCGCACTGAGGATCGCGCCGTCCTTGAGCGCGACGATATGGGTGGCGTAGCGTGCGACCAGCGAGAGGTCGTGCAGCACCGCGACGACGGTGTTGCCACCCCGTGCATGCCGCGCGAGCCAATCCATCGCCACCAGCTGCCACGCCGGGTCGAGCGCCTCGACTGGCTCGTCCGCGAGGAGGACGGGCGCCGCTCGCCACATGGCCCGGGCGAGGTGCAGCCGCTGGCGTTCGCCCCCCGACAGGCGGTCGCCGCGCGCGTGGCGTAGCGGGCCAAGACCCATCGTCTCAATCGCGGCGTCGATCGAAGCGCGGTCCTCAGCCCGCTCGAGCGACAGCGACACCAGCGTCTCGACGTCCATGGCCCAGGGGGAGGGCGGGGTCTGGGGCAGCCAGTGCAGTTTCGCCGCGCGCGCGACGGGCGGGAGAGCCTCCAGATGTATCCCACTAAGCGTCACGACTCCCCGCGTGGGGCTGAGGTAGCCGCTCGCCACGCGCAACAGCGTCGACTTTCCCGAGCCGTTGGGGCCGATGATCGCGGTCAAAGCGCCTGACGGAGGCGCGAAGTCGATTTCGCGAAGCAAAGTGCGAGCGCCGACCTCCACTCCCACGCCGTTGAGCGCCAGTTCAGCCATCGCGCCCCGCCCCCCGCCACAGCAACCAGGCGAACAGCGGCGCGCCGATCAGCGCCGCCAGGGTCCCGAGATGCAGCTCGTTGATCCCCCACGGAAAGAGCCGGATGAGGAGATCGGCGAGCAGCAACAGCGCTGCCCCCGCAGCGGCAGCGGCCGCCATCGCGCTGCCGGGGGACTTCGCCGAATGGTGGGCGCGCACCAGATGCGCCGCGATCAGCCCGACGAAGCCCACCGCGCCCGCGATCGCCACCGCTCCACCGACCGAAAGCCCGGAGCCGAGAATCACACGCGCCCGCAGGCGTCGGAGATCGACGCCCGACGCAAACGCGCTCTCCTCGCCCAACGCCATCATGTCGAGCTGCGCGCGCAACGGCAGCAGGAGTGCCAGTCCTGCGGCGACCGCTACCCCCGGCAACACGACGTCGGCCCAGTCGCGATTGGCGAGGCTGCCCGCTGTCCAGTTGACGAGGTCCGACAGTGAAAACGGGTTCGACGCGAGGTTTATGAGCAGCGCGATCCACGCCCCGCTCAACGATGAGAGCGCCACGCCCACCAGCACCAGCTCGGCGATCGAGCGCCCGCGCGCCGCAGTGGCGACCAGTGCGGCGGTAGCGACCAGCGCACCCCCCATTGCAGCGAGCGCGACCAGCGAGGGCGGAACGGGGCCGGTCACTCCATAAACCAGAGTGGTCGCCGCTGCGGTTGCGAGAGGACTGATGCCGAGGATGCCTGGCTCGACCAGCGGGTTACGCAGCAGCGCTTGCAGGGCCGCGCCCGCGCCCCCCAGCGCCGCGCCGACGAGGACCGCGCCGACGATGCGCGGCGCGCGAAGCTGCCAGAGGATGAGGGCGTCGCTGCTCACCGGCGTCAGAGCGCGGGCGAGGTCCACGCGCGTTTCGCCCAGCCACAATGAGAGCAGCGCAATCGCGAGTGCGAGCAGCGAAAGGCGCAGTGTGAGGCTCACCCGTTTCCCTTCAGGCGCTGAAGCGCGTCCGTGACGTGGGCGGTGCCACAGGCGACCGAGCGACCGTCGAGCTCGATGCTCGGAACCCCGTCGAGCATGGTCGCGACCGTTGGCCGCACCGCTGCCGACCAGCGATCCTGACGATGACGCGGACTGTCCCAAAAGGCGCGTACCACGACGTCCGGACGATGTCTGGCGAGCCGCTCGACGGGTAGGGCGTGCCACCCGGGGCGCTGCTCGACGCTGCGAAGCTGCGCCTCACGGAACAGCTCGCCAATCAGACCGTCGGGTCCGCTCGTGACCGAACCTGGCGTCAGGTAGAGCGCGTCTCGGTACGAGCCCGGCGCGGGCGCGTGACGTGCGGACCGCAACGCCCGCACCTGCCGCTCGGCCGCCTCCGACGCGCCCAGCTCACGGCCGAGCCGGATCGTCTCGCCGGCCACCTCGTCGAGAGAGGAGGAGCTTTCCAACGACAAGGTGCGCACGCCCGCTGCCGCGAGGGCGGTGCCAAGCCGCGGCCCGCCGCCATAGCTGCGCACCACAACGTCGGGGCGGAGCGCGACGACTTCCTCCAGCCGGGCCCGAATGCGCGGCAGGGCGCGGTAGGCGGGGGCGAGTTCCTCCGCCCCGATCTCGGGCGAGAGCGAAGCGATGCGTTCGGGCGGGAGCAGCGACGTGACGACGAGATCGGCGCAATAATCCGCGCTGACCACGCCGCCGCGTGCCGGGCGTTGCCCGGCGCACGCGGCGAGCGCGAGGCAGGCCACGATCACCGCCGCTCGCTTCACCCGACTACCATCGCGTGCGAAGCGCGACAGCGGCGGTGCGCGGCGCGCTGTTGTAGCCCGCGACCGTCTGGTAGCGCGCATCGAACAGGTTCTCGACCCGCCCCTCCAGCGCGATAGCCCCGCTCAGCGGCACCGCCAAACGGAGTGCGCCGAGCACGTGCGACCCTAGCGTTACCTGGTTGGCTCGGTCATCGAAGCTCCGCGAAACGTAGCGAAGCTCCGCGCCCGCGCTGAAGCCCGCGCCGCGATAATCGAGAGCCGCCATGGCGGTTGTCGACGGCCGCCGAGGCAGATCCTTGCCGCCGAACTGCCCCGCCGATGCGTCGCGAGAGCGGAGGTGCGTCGCGTTCATCTCCAGCGTCCAACGGCGCGTCAGAGGCAGGCGAGCGCCCAGCTCGATCCCGCGCGCCGACGCTCGAGCGACATTGTCGTATGTGCCGTACAGCCGCGTCCCAGTCGAACAGATCGCGGGCGAGCCGGAACCGCCGCACGCGACGAAGTCGATCAGGTCGCGCGTCCGCCTGTCGAACAGCGCCACCGACCACTGGAACGTCGCCTCGCGCGCGGAGCGGGCGGACAGCTCCCACTCGTGCGAGCGTTCCGGGCGCAAATCGGGATTGCCGTAGGCCAACGGGTCTGCGGACAGCTGAAACAAGGTCGGCGCCTTGAACCCTTCGCCATAGCGCGCGCCGAGCAGGATCGGGCCGACCGCCTGCTCGACCGCCGCGGCGACCACGCGATTTGCCCCGTAGCGATCGTGCCACTCCTGCCGCAGCCCGACGTGGACGCGCGTGTCAAGCAGCGGCTGAGCGATCAGCTGCCCCGAGATCGCGTCGGAAGTGACCACCCCCTCGTCGCGCCCGAAGGCGCTGGCGGTGACCGCGCGGTGCCGGTCGTGGTCGAGGCCGAGGACGATATTGAGCCCGCGCGTCGGCCGGCCATCGCCCCGCCAGGCGAGCCGCGTCGATAGGCCGCTGCTGCGGAAACTCGCTCGCGATTGTGCATCGTCAAAGGTTGCTCGCCGGGTCCGGGCGCTCGAGAAACTCAGCTCCTGCCGGATCGCGCCCCGATGCACGACACGCACCGACGCCTGCGTCTCGCGCAACTCCTGCCGCTCATCCGTATCGCCGAAGCTGAAGTCGGGAAGGTAGCCGTCAAGATCGCTGCGGAGCGCCGAAACCGCGACATTGGCATGGAGGCTGAGCGCGGGTGACAGCCTCAGCGCCGCTGCGCCGTTCGCCTGGTCGAGCGTCATGCCATCCGCCTCGACCCCGGCGGCCGCACTCGAAAAGCCGGCGGTCCGGGTATGCCCCGCGCCCATCGCGAGGGTGACCGGACCAACCTCTCCGCCCAGCCGCAACTCCCCGCGTCCCGCGTCGAGGTTGCCGACCTCGACGCGCGCCGCGCCGCCATCGATCAAGCCTCGCTGCACCGCGACGACGCCCCCGATCGCGTCGCTTCCCCAGGCCACGCTCGCCGGGCCGCGCAGCACCTCGATCGAGTCCACGCCCGCGCTTCCGAGGCTGGCGAAGTCGAATCCACCGCCGGGCGCGGCAGCATCGTTGGCCCGAACCCCGTCGATGACGACCAACGTCTGCGCCGCGTCGGCGCCTCTGATGCGCACTGCGGAGAAGCCGCCGGGCGCGCCGTTGCGGGAGACCGCGATGCCCGGAAGGCGGGCCAGCGCCTCATCCACACGCGGGTCTTGCAGGAACTCCAGGGTTTCCGTGTCGATCCGGTCGAAGCCGCCGGGATCGGGCGCGGCATCGTCGCGAACACCGGTCACGACGATCGAGTCGCCATCATCGATCGGCAGGATCGGTGACGGTTCGGGGACCAGCCCCAGCAATATGGCAGTAATCACAGTCAGCACCTCGCGAAACGTGGCGCCGTTTCACGAGGAGGTGCGGGAATCGCACCGCCGATCGTTCGCTCCGATACACCCCGCCCGGACCGATCAACGGCGACGCTAGGCAGGTTTCCTGGCTCGCCGGGTTAGCGACTGGGTCCGGCCTTCCCGACCCGTTCAGGTCAGTGGCGCGATGTGGACCCAGCCTCGCCGGTCACAGTTGCGGGGGCAGCGCCGGCCTTGCACCGGCTTCCCTCTTAGCTCCGTCGCCGGAGCACCTTGCGTCGACGCGACGACTAGCCGCGTGGGTGACCGCGCGCAACCGCGCCGTCAGCCATGGCCGATCAGCTGCAGCACCTCATCGCGGCTGCGCGGGTCTTCGAGGAACGTGCCGAGCAGTCGGCTGGTGACCATCTGCACCCCGGGCGTCCGCACCCCGCGCGCAGTCATGCAGGCGTGACTGGCGGAAACCACCACCGCGACCCCGCTGGGCCGCAGATTGTCCCAGATGCACTGCGCGACCTCTGCGGTCAGCCGCTCCTGCACCTGCAGGCGTCGCGCAAAGCCGTGCAGCACCCGCGCGAGCTTGGAGATGCCGACGACGCGATCGGTGGGGAGATAGGCGATCGACGCGGTCCCGATGATCGGCGCCATGTGATGTTCGCAGTGCGACTGGAACGGGATGTCGCGCAACAACACCAGTTCGTTGTAGCCGCCAACCTCCTCGAAAGTGCGCTGAAGGTGGACCGCGGGATCCTCTTCATAACCTTGGCAATATTCCCGCCACGCCTTGGCGACGCGCTTGGGCGTGTCGCGCAACCCTTCGCGCGAGGGGTCGTCGCCCGTCCAGCGGATCAGCGTCTCCACCGCGTGCAGCACGTCGGCCGGGATCACCCGCTCGGATGCGTGCGCGTCGTGGTCATGTTGAGCTGGCATCGACGCATTCCCTCGTTCGGAACTGAACCAGGCCTCCCGCTGATCGCGGGGGCAAAATTGTGGCGGAGCGGGAGGGATTCGAACCCTCGATACGGTTTTGCCGTATACTCACTTTCCAGGCGAGCGCCTTCGACCACTCGGCCACCGCTCCGCATGCCTGTTCGCCGCCGCGCCTAGCGGGGGGAGCGCGCGGGGGCAAGGCGGGAGGCTTGGCGTCGGCGCCGCGATGCTGCACACCAGCTCCGACAATATTGCAGCGGATGGGGAGCGGAGATGCGAGCGATGGACCTCGGACGAGCGGCGTTAGCGATGGGCACGGCGCTGGCCGCAACGGCCTTGCTGGCGCAGGGCCCCGCACCCCGGCCGGCAGCGTCCGCTCCGCTGTCGCCATCCGAGATCGCTGCGCGCGCTCCGGCGGGGGCATGGCAGGCGATCGCCGCCGACGACCTCCTCGTCATGCGGCTTGCGCCCACGAGCGACGGGGTGCGGCGTGAGGTCGTCATCCAGCTGATCGCGCGCGATTTCGCGCAGCCCTGGGTCGGCAACGTCCGCACGCTGGCGCGGGCGCGCTGGTGGGACGGCCTCAGCATCAACCGCGTGCAGGACAATTATGTCGTGCAATGGGGCGATGCCGACGGTGAGGATGCGGCCAAGGCGAAACGCTTGCCGACGGGCATGCGGCCGACTGCGCAGGCGGACTACACCAGCGCCGTCGCGCGCGCTCGACTGACCGCGCCGCGCGCCGACAGCTACGCGCCGATGGCGGGCTTCGTCGACGGCTGGCCGGTCGGTTTCGACGCCGGGCGAGCATGGCCCGCGCATTGCTACGCGATGGTCGGCGTAGGCCGGGGGATGGCACCGGATGCGGGCAGCGGGGCGGAGCTGTACACCGTGGTCGGCCACGCGCCGCGCCATCTCGATCGCAACATCGCGGTCGTCGGGCGGGTGATCTCGGGCATAGAGCATCTGTCGAGCCTGCCGCGCGGTACCGGGGGACTTGGCTTTTACGAGCGGCCCGAGCGGCGGGTGCGCATCGAATCAATCCGCCTCGCCAGCGACCTTCCCGAAGCCGAGCGGCCGCGGTTCGAATTTCTGCGCACCGACACGCCACAGTTCGCGCGCTATGCCGAGGCGCGCGCGAACCGCCGCGACGCATTCTTCGTGCGCCCTGCCGGCGGAGCCGATGTGTGCAACGTGACGGTGCCGGTGCGGCGGGTCGCTCAGCCTTCGCGCTGAGGCGGAACGGGCGCCCGCTCGCGCGCCGCTTCCTTGCGCCGCCGGAGGTTCGCCCGGAGCGCTTCGGCGAGCCGACGCTCGCGGGAATCGGTGGGGGAGGGGGGTGGCGCAGGCGTGTCCATGAACGCCATCTCTAGGCGCGTGGCTTTCCGAGGCGCAACCCCGCCTTGACACTCCGAGGGCCCCCCGCCATAGGCCGCGCCTGCACGGGGCCGGAGCGGGCCCGGGCGCATCGGTCGCTGCTGTAGCTCAGTGGTAGAGCACTCCCTTGGTAAGGGAGAGGCCGACAGTTCAATCCTGTCCAGCAGCACCATTTCCGTTTGTCTCACACATCGCGGCTCGCGACGCAGCGCGTGAGTCAGCGCGCTCCCCATGCCGCGCCCCGCAATGTGGGTGGGGCCTATTTGGCCGCAGGCGCCGCGCTGGCGCTGGTTTGCGCCTTGAGCTGGCTCACCTCCGCATCCGCCTCGCGCTCGATCCGCGCCACCGCTTCGTCGGCGCGGCGCTCAATGTCCTGCGCACGGCGTTCGAGATCGGCAGAAAGCTGATCGGGGCTCGCCTTTTCGGGCTGCGGCGCGCGCTGCTGCTGACACGCCGACAGCGACAGCGCGGCGAGCGCCAGCAGCGTCAGCCGCACGCCCATCAACCGCCGCGGCCAATCGCTTCGGGCGCGTCGGCGAGCAGGCGCAGCGTCACCGCCCACGCCGCCACCGCCTGCGACAACTGCGCCGGGTCGACCTTGTCGAGCGTGTCGTCAGGCGTGTGGTGAAGGTCGAAGTAGCGCGTGCCGTCCTGTTCGAGGTCGATCGCGGGCACCCCGCGCGCGACGGTGGCGCCGACGTCCGCGCCGCCGCTCGCATCGCCGGCAGCGACGCTCACCGACAGCGGCAGCAGCCCACGACGAAAGCGGGCCATCAGCCCCGCGTGTGCAGCGATCGGTTCGGAAACGGTCATTTTGTAAACGCGGTCGCCGCCGAAGTCGGCCTCGAGCGCCGCGGCGTGGGGCGTGTTGCCGTGTGCTTCCGCATAGGCGCGACCGCCGAACACCCCGACCTCCTCAGCCCCCGCGAGCAGCACGCGGATGGTGCGGCGGGGCCGCTGGCCTTGCGCGGCCAGTCGCGCGGCGGCGGTGACGATGCCGCAGCCCGCGGCGTCGTCCATCACGCCCGTCGCGAGATCCCAGCTGTCGATGTGGCACGCGGCGAGCACGACCGGGAGCGAAGGGTCGTTGCCCGGCATCTCCGCGATGACATTGCCGCCCGGCTGGTTTTCCAGCCGCCGCGAGGCGAGGTTGAGCTGCACCCGCGTGCCGGTCCCGAGCCGCTCGAGCTGATCGGCATCGGGATTGGAGATCGCGACCGCTGGGATCGGGGTCACCCCGGCGGAGAAGTTGGTCTGCCCGGTGTGCGGGTTGCGATGCTGGTCGGTGCCGATCGAGCGGATCACGATCGCCCGCACCCCCCGCTTGGCGGCGCGGTCCGGCCCTGAGAAGCGCACCGGCCCGAACGCGCCATAGCTCGACCCGTCCTGCGTGCGACGCATCTGGTGGCCGATGTAGACGATCTGCCCGCGCACCGCGCTGTCGGGGGCAGCGTCAAAGGCGGCGAGGTCGGGGAAGACCACCACCGCCCCCTCGATCCCGCCCGCCGGGGTCGGCGCGCTGCCGCCCAGCGCGGTGAGCGCCAGCGGCATGCGGTAGGGGGCGACGATGGCGCCCGATTCCGCGCCGCGCTCCCACACCGGCATGCGGAAATCCTCGATCCGCACGTTCTGGAAGCCAAGCGAGCGTAGCCGTGCAACCGCCCAGTCACGCGCCCGCGCCTCCGCCGGGGTGCCCGCGGGGCGCGGCCCGATCTGGGTGGTGAGGTCGGTGAGGAAGCTCAGCGCCGTGCCGTCAGCAAGCGCGGCGGCGCGCAGCGCGGCGGTCGTGTCGTCTGGCACCTGCGTGGGAGCGGCCACCGCTCGCAGCGGGGCGGGCGTCGGCACCGGCACCGGCGGCGCGGGGCTCGCCTGTGCAGCGGCAGCACTCGCGCCGAGGAGGGTGATCAAGGCGGCAGCGGTACGAAGCGTGGAAATGTGCATGGCCGCACATTGTCGCGGGCGGACCGGCTCCGCAAGCGGTCCTGTTGCGGAGCGCTCTTAGCCCTCACCCATTGCCATCACACTCGAAATGCGCCCAAATCGGCAAGTCATTGAAAAACAAGGAAACAACACCTCGTTTTGGTGTGAACTTAGCCTGAACTTTCAAATGAAACTATCTCGTTCGCACCATCCTGCGCCCGTTGCGCGCGTCGTTGCGTCAGGTTTGAAAACCCCGCCGTGCTTCGCTAGATGCCCCGGCAACCGGGGCTCTCCGCCCCGCCTCCCACAATCTGCTCCCGCGAAGAAGGTGACCGATGGCCGCGCAATATAGTTTCGTCATGAAGGGGATGACCAAGACCTTCCCCGGCGCGCCCAAGCCGGTGCTGTCCAACATCAACCTGCAATTCTATCCCGACGCCAAGATCGGCATCGTCGGCCCTAACGGCACCGGCAAATCGACGCTGATGAAGATTATGGCCGGTATCGACACCGAATTCACCGGCGAAGCCTGGGCGGGTGAGGGGATCACCGTCGGCTACCTGCCGCAGGAGCCCGAGCTCGACCCGACCAAGACGGTCAAGGAAAACGTCATGGACGGGGTGCGCCCCGTCGCCGACCTGGTCGAGCGGTTCAACGAAATCTCGACGCTGATGGCCGACCCTCCGGAGGACGCGGACTTCGACGCGCTGATGACCGAGATGGGCGAGCTTCAGGAAAAGATCGACGCGGTCGATGGCTGGACGCTCGACAACCAGCTCGAAATCGCGATGGAAGCGCTCGGCTGCCCGCCGGGCGACGCGTCGGTGGAGGGGCTGTCGGGTGGCGAAAAACGCCGCATCGCGCTCACCCGCCTGCTGCTCGAAAAGCCCAAGATCCTGCTGCTCGACGAACCGACCAACCACCTCGATGCGGAGAGCGTCGCGTGGTTGGAGCGGCACCTGATCGACTATCCGGGCAACGTGCTGCTCATCACCCACGACCGCTACTTCCTCGACAACGTCGTCAACTGGATCCTCGAGCTCGATCGCGGTCGCTACTTCCCTTACGAGGGCAACTATTCGACCTACCTCGAGAAGAAGGCGAAGCGGCTCGAGCAGGAGGCGCGCGACGACGCCGGTCGTCAGAAGGCGATCAAGGACGAGCTCGACTGGATCCGGCAGTCGCCCAAGGCGCGTCAGACCAAGTCCAAGGCGCGTATCAAGGCGTTCGACGAACTGGTTGCCGCGCAGGAAAACCGCACCCCCGGCAAGGCGCAGATCCTCATCCAGCTGCCCGAACGCCTCGGCGGCAAGGTGATCGAGGTGAAGGGCGTCAGCAAGAAGTTCGGCGACAAGCAGCTGTTCGAAAATTTGAGCTTCACGCTGCCGCCGGGTGGCATCGTCGGCGTGATCGGCCCCAACGGCGCGGGCAAGACCACGCTGTTCAAGATCCTCACCGGTCAGGAAACGCCGGATGCAGGCGAGGTCGACATCGGGCCGACGGTGCGCATGGGTTACGTCGACCAGAGCCGCGACGCGCTCGATCCCAACAAGAATGTGTGGGAGGAAATCTCCGGCGGTCACGACATCATGACCATCGGCAAGCACGAGATGGCGACGCGCGCCTATGTCGGGGCGTTCAACTTCAAGGGCGGCGACCAGCAAAAGAAGGTCGGCCAGCTGTCGGGCGGTGAGCGCAACCGCGTGCACATGGCCAAGATGCTGAAGGAGGGCGGCAACGTCCTCATGCTCGACGAACCGACCAACGACCTCGACGTCGAAACGTTGGCGGCGCTGGAGGAGGCGCTGGAAAGCTTCGCGGGCTGTGCGGTGGTGATCAGCCACGACCGCTTCTTCCTCGACCGCCTGGCAACTCACATCCTCGCCTTCGAGGGTGACGGGCATGTCGAATGGTTCGAGGGCAACTTCGAAAGCTACGAGGAAGACAAGGTGCGTCGCTTGGGTGAGGACGCCCTCAAGCCGGGGCGCGGGGCGCACAAGCGCCTGACGCGCTGACGTTCGCACCCACCGAGACGGCGGCCCGGACTTGATCCGAGGCCAGGGCTCCCTTCTCGAGCGGGGCGTTGCGGGTAAGAAAAAGGGCGGCTTTCGCATAGGAGAGCCGCCCTTCCTCGCTTTCTGCAGGCCGATCAGCAGCTGCGGTTGTAGTCGTAGACGCGCTGATTGTTGCGGTCGACATAGTAGCAGGCGCCACGATCGTCGCGGTACCAGCGCGTGCCTTGCGCGGTGACTGCACCGATCGCACCGCCAGCGGCAGCGCCGACGGCCGCGCCGGTGAGGACGTCACGACCGCGCACCGCCTGAATGCCCGCGCCCGCTGCGGCGCCGATCGCGGCGCCGGAGACGGCGCGGCTCACCGTGGGATCGCTGCTGACGCTGTTGCCCCAGCGGTCGGTGGTCGCGCAACCGGCCAGCGAGGCGGCGGCGGCGACGGTCAGAATAAGATGTTTCATGGCTCTCTCCGCGAATGGACAGAGGTCACCGGGGACGTGACCTTGCGCGAAAAACGCCCATGCGGCGGCCCGCGTTCCGCTCGGTTCACCGCAGGCGGCGCACCCACAGCTGTCCTTCACGCCGCTCGGTGGTGAAATTTGGGATCTCGGCGATCATGTCGGAGAGGCGCTTGTAGCCATAGTTGCGCGCGTCAAAGCTCGACCGATTGCCGGCGATCGTGCCCACTTCGCCGAGCTTGGCGTAACCGCGCTCGTCGCGTTTGGCCGCCTTCCATGCTTCACCGAGGAGGGTGATGACCGCGTCGTCGACCGGCTGCGTAGCGGGGCGGGGGGAGGGGGCTTCGTCCGCGCCAGACCCGTTCGCAACCGGCGCGACCGCGATGTCGCGCGCCGCTTCGATGAGCGCGTCGACGTCCATGAAGCGGGTGCAGGCCGCGCGGAACCCCTCGGGCGTCTTGGCGCTGCCAAAGCCGTAGACGGGGAGGCCGTCCTGACGGATGCGCATGGCGAGCGGCATGAAATCGCTGTCGCTGCTCATGATGCCGAAGCCGTCGACCCGCCCGCCGTGGAGCAGATCGAGCGCGTCGATCGTCATCTTCATGTCGGTCGCGTTCTTGCCCTTAGTGATGTCGAACTGCTGTTGCGGTTCGATGCCGTAGGTGTGGAGCCGCGTGCCCCAGCTCTTGGCGAGGTTGGGCTTCGACCAATTACCGTAGGCGCGGCGGATGCCCACGCTGCCCAGCTCCGCCAGCGCGGTCAGCACCGGGTCGATGCCGCTCGAGCTTGCGTTGTCCGCGTCGATGAGGAGCGCGATGTTCCGCTCGTTGGTCGCTTCAGCCATGGCCCGGCGCTAGCACGCACAGGCGGCGCGCCCAAATGGGTTCAGGCCGGCGCGAAGGTGCCGCTCGGTTCATCGAGGACGTAAAGCTGGCCCTCGTTGATCGCGAACCATGCGCCGTGGAGCTCCAGCTCGCCCGCCGCTTCACGCTCGGCGACGAAGGGAAAGCTGCGCAGGTTGTCGAGGCTCACCCGCACCGATTCCCATTCGAGCGCGCGCTGCGGGTCGGGCGCGTCGCTGCTGCGGACCCGCTCGACCGCGCCGTCGATGATCGTCATCCAGTCGCCGACGAAGCTGCGCTCGGACATGTCATCGCTTTGCCCGCTCAGCGCCGCCGCGATGCCGCCGCACTGGCCGTGGCCGAGGACGACGATGTGCTTTACTTTCAGGCCACCGACGCCGAATTCGATCGCTGCGGACGCACCGTGGAGCCCGCCGCCCTGCTCAAACGGCGGGACGAGGTTAGCGACGTTGCGCAGCGCGAACACCTGTCCGGGCACGGTGTCGAAGATGGTGGCCGGGTCCACTCGGCTGTCGCAACAGCTGATGATCATCACCGGCGGCGCCTGCCCGTCGCTCGACAAGGCGTCGAACCGAGCCTTCTGCGAGAGATATGCACCTTCGCGAAAGCGATGATAGCCATCGACGAGCTGACGGAACGCGGACATCGTTACTTCTCCGGCTGTGCGGCGGGGGAGGAGCGCGCGCGCGTCCGATGGAGCAGTCGCGCGCCGCGAGCAAGAGGCGATGGCTCGCCGCGCTTCCCTTCCGACCGGCGCATCGCTATTTGCGCCACCACGATGAACGCCCCCGTCACGCTGACCCCGCCGACCGCAACGGAAGCGCCGCGAGCTCCGCGCGTTCGCAAACCCGACTGGATTCGCGTCAAGGCGCCGACCAGCATCGCCTTTGGTGAGACCAAGCAGCTGATGCGCGGCCTCAACCTCGCGACGGTGTGCGAGGAAGCGGCGTGCCCCAACATCGGCGAATGCTGGTCCAAACGGCACGCGACGGTGATGATCCTCGGCGACACCTGCACGCGCGCCTGCGCCTTTTGCAACGTCAAGACAGGCATGCCGCGCAGCGTCGACCCGCTCGAGCCGGAGCATGTCGCGACCGTCGCGGAGACGATGGGTCTCGAACATATCGTCGTCACGTCGGTCGATCGCGACGACCTTCCCGACGGCGGCGCGTCGCAGTTCGTGAAGGTGATAGAGGCGGTGCGTCGTCGCTCGCCCGGCACGACGATCGAGATACTGACGCCCGACTTCCGCAACAAACCGCTGAGCGCGTTGGAAGCGATCGTTGCGGCGCGGCCCGACGTCTACAACCACAACCTCGAAACGGTGCCGCGGCTCTATCCGACCATCCGCCCGGGCGCGCGCTATTACGCGTCGCTGCGGCTGCTGGAGACGGTGAAGCGGCTCGACCCGTCGATCTTTACCAAGTCCGGGATCATGCTCGGCCTCGGCGAACAGCGGCTCGAGGTGCATCAGGTGATGGACGACATGCGCGCCGCCGACATCGATTTCCTGACGATGGGGCAATATCTCCAGCCGACTCCGCGGCATGCGCCGGTGATCGACTTCGTCACGCCGGAGTCGTTCGACGGCTTCGGACGCATCGCGCGCGCAAAGGGTTTCCTGCAGGTGGCGTCGTCGCCGCTGACGCGCTCTTCCTATCATGCGGGTGAGGACTTCGTGGCGATGCGCGCTGCACGCCAGGCCAAGCTCGCGACTGCGACGCAGGGCTGATGCCGCACCATCACGAGCGTCGGGCGATGCCGTATCGCCCCGAGCAGATGTACGCGCTGGTCGCCGACGTCGCGAGCTACCCGCAGTTCCTCCCGTGGGTGGTGGGCGCGCGGGTCCGCAGCGACGAGGTTTCGCCCGACGGAACGGGGGTGATGGTCGCCGACCTGTTGGTGGGGTTCAAGGGCCTGCGCGAACGCTTCGCCTCGCGCGTCAAACGTCGTCCGCCCGGCGTCGATGGTTCGCCGGCGAGGATCGACGTCACCTATCTAGACGGCCCGATGTCGCACCTCACCAACAACTGGCGGTTCGAGCCGGATGGGGAGGGTTGCGTTATCGACTTCACCGTCGACTTCGCGTTCCGAAACATGCTCTTCCAGCGGCTCGCGGGGCAGATGTTCGAGCGCGCGCTACGCCGGATGATCGGCGCATTCGAAGCGCGCGCGGCGGAGCTCTACGGCTCGCCTTCGCTCGACGGCAGCAGCAGTTCGAGCGCCGCCAACGCCGCCTGAGTGCGGATACCGTCGCGGCCCAGCCCGGGGTCGAATTCGCGCTTGAAGGTGTGTGCGGCTTCCTCGTCGTCGCCGCGATGCGCGCGGGCGAAGATGACCGTGCCGACCGGCTTCGCCGCGCTGCCGCCGCTCGGCCCGGCAATTCCGGTGATGCTGACCGCGACGTCGGCATCGGTGCGCAACAGCGCGCCGCGGGCCATCGCCCAGGCCGCCGCCTTGCTCACCGCGCCAAAGGTCGAAACAATATCCTCGCTGACGCCAAGCAGCGACACCTTGGCCTCGTCGGAGTAGGAAACGACGCCCCCCTCGAGCACCGCGCTCGAGCCCGGAACGGCGGTGAGCGCCGCCATGGTGAGGCCGCCGGTGCAGCTCTCCGCGACCGCAACCCGCGTTCCCGCGGCGCTGTGCGCCTCGATGACGGTGCGCGCCAGCGCTACCAGCTGTTCATCCATGACTGCCCTTCCTCGGCATGATGATGGTCGCAGCGGCCTGCGCCGCCAGCCCTTCCTCGCGGCCAGCGAAGCCGAGCTTTTCGGTGGTGGTCGCCTTGATGCCGACCTGCGCTTCGCTGATCCCGCAGATCTCTGCGACCCGCGCGCGAATGGCGGCGCGGTGCGGGCCGACCTTGGGACGTTCGCCGATCAGCGTCGCGTCGATGTGCTCGATTGCGCCGCCCGCATCGCGGATGAGGGCAGCGGCGTGCGCCAGAAACTGGTCCGATGCGGCCCGGCGCCAGCGTTCGTCGCTGGGCGGGAAGTGCGTGCCGATGTCCCCCTCCCCCAGCGCCCCCAACAGCGCGTCGGTGATCGCGTGCAGCAGCACGTCGGCATCGCTGTGCCCGACGAGCGCAAAGGGGCATTCGACAAGCACTCCGCCGAGCCAGACCCCGTCGCCCGCGGTCAGGCGGTGCACGTCGAAACCAGTGCCGACGGCCACGCGCCAATCGGGCTGGGCGTCGGTCGGCGGCGGGGAGAGGATCGCGCTCATGCGCTCCAAATCGCCCGGATAGGTGATCTTGTCGAGCCGAACGTCGCCTTCGACGGTCGCGACGGTGAGCCCGAGCGCGCGGACCATCTGCGCATCGTCGCTGGGCTTGGCGCCGGACCATTCGCGATGCGCTCGCTCGATCGCATCGCGGCGAAAGGCTTGCGGGGTCTGCACCCGGACGAGCGTGCTGCGATCGACTACGTCGCCGAGCGAACCCTCCGACCAGGCCGCGAGCGTGTCGGCGACCGGCAGCACCGGCACGGCGCCCGCCGCGCCGTCCTCCAGCGCGGCGAGGAGGCGGTCGATCACCTCGACTTCGAGCCCGGGCCGCGCCGCATCGTGGATCAGCACGGGCAGCGCATCGGCGGGGAGGGCTGCGAGCCCTGCGCGAACGGAGTCCGCGCGCTCCGCCCCGCCCGGCACGCTTGTGGCGCCTTGAGCGTCCGCTCCGACGAGGACCAAGCTCGCGAGCCCGGGGTGCGAGCGGAACGCCGCGAGGCTACGGTCGAGCACTGTCCCGTCGCCAAGGCGCGCGTGCTGCTTGGGCACTGCGAGCCTCGATCGGCTTCCCGTCCCCGCGGCGAGGACGATGGCGTGAAATCCTGTCATCGCCCGAGCGCATGGCGGGGGCGGGCGCGCTGCGCAAGCTTGCCCCGACCGGTGGCTTCGCCTAAGTGCGCAGCACTTGCGGGCAGAGCCGCGCCCGTTCTCCACAGGGCTCCGAAGATGACGTCGCTCAAACCGATAGCGGTGGGGCCGGTGCGGATCGACGTGCCGGTGATCCTCGCGCCGATGACGGGCGTGACCGACCAGCCCTTCCGCCGCCTCGTCAGGCAGTTCGGCTCCGGCCTCAACGTCACCGAGATGATCGCCAGCGCCGCCGCGATCCGGGAGACGCGGCAGTCGATCCAGAAGGCGGGCTGGGATCCGATCGAGGAGCCGGTGTCGATGCAGCTCGCGGGTTGCTCACCCACCGAAATGGCGGAGGCCGCCAAGCTCAGCGAGGATCGCGGCGCGGCGATCGTCGACATCAACATGGGCTGCCCTGTGAAAAAGGTGGTCAACGGCGACGCAGGATCGGCGCTGATGCGCGACCTGCCGCTCGCCGCGTCGCTTATCGAGGCAACGGTGAAGGCGGTGTCGGTGCCGGTCACGGTCAAGATGCGCATGGGCTGGGATCACGCCAGTCTCAACGCGCCGGAACTCGCGCGCATCGCCGAGGACTTGGGCGCGCAGATGATCACCGTCCACGGCCGCACCCGCAACCAGATGTACAAGGGCAGCGCCGACTGGGCGTTTGTCGCGCGGGTGAAGCAGGCGGTCTCGGTGCCGGTGATCGTGAACGGCGACATTTGCACCATCGACGACGCGCGGACCGCTCTCGCCCAGTCGGGTGCGGACGGGGTAATGATCGGGCGCGGCGCCTACGGCAAGCCGTGGCTCCTTGCCCAAGTGATGCGCGCGTTGACCGGCGGTGCGCCGCTCGCCGATCCGAGCGTTGCGGAACAGTATCGGCTGGTGACCGACCATTATCGCGCGATGATCGAATACTATGGCGCGCGCACCGGCGTGGGGATCGCGCGCAAGCATCTCGGCTGGTACACCAAGGGGCTCCCCGCGTCGGCAGAGTTTCGCAATCGGGTCAACTTCATCGACGACCCCGCGGCGGTGCTCAATGCGCTCGCCGTCTTCTACGAGCCGTGGGCGGAGCGCGCCGCGGCTTGATTATCACGCCGCCGTTGCGTGGCAGCGGTGCGACGAAATCGTCACAACTGTGTTGTCGCGGTCACAGCGGATGGCTAGGCTGCGCGGGTGACGGCTGTTTCCCCTGCGCGCAACGGATCCCCCGACCGTGCAATGCTGGAGCGTTTGAGCGCCGTCGCCGCGCTCGTCATTTTCGTGCTCACGGTATGGAGCCTGGTCCGGCTCGGCGATCGCGCGCTATTGACGCCGCTGGCCGTGGCTTCGGCGCTTCTTGCTGCGCTCGTGCCGGCGCTGTTGCTGCTTGTGTTGATCGGGCGCCGCATCGCTCGTCGGCGGGTGCGTCGGCGCGGGGGAGGGGATGCGCGGCTGCACGTAAGGCTGGTGGTGCTGTTCTCGGCGACCGCTGCGGTTCCGACGCTGCTGATCGTGCTGCTCACCAGCTACATGTTTCAGTCGGGCATGCAGGTCTGGTTCTCGGAACGCTCGCGCGGGATGTTCGAGAACGCGGTCGGCCTCGCGCAGTCGTTCCTGACGGCGGAGGTGCGCGACGTCGGGGACAACGCCACCGCGATGGCGCTCGACCTGCGCACGCAGCTGACGCGTACGCCCATGTCGGGTCAGGCGTTCAGCGACTATTATGTGCAGCAGGTCGTGGTGCGAGAGCTTAGCGAGTCCGCCATTCTTGAGGTGGGGACCGACGGCATCGTGCGCACCGCCGCGTTGATCGACCCCGCCGACCGCGCCGCCGCCAACCGCCTGCCGCCCGAGGTCATGACGCGCCTGCGCAACGGCGAACGGGTAGTCGCGCGCCAGGTCGGCGAGCGCGTGGAGGCGGTGACTCAGCTCGTGCCCGACCGGCCTGTATATCTCTACGTTGCGCGCGGCGGGCTCTTTCTCCCGTTCGAGAGTGTGTCCCGAGCGCGCGGCGTTTTCGCAGACTACAACGCGCTGTTCGTGCGCTCGCGCGACCTCCAGTATCGCTTCCTCGCCTCGCTGTTCGCTGGCGCTCTGCTCCTCGTCGGGCTGGTGATCATGGTCGCGATTGCGGTTGCCGACCGCATCGTTCGCCCGATCGACCAGCTGGTAGAGGCAACGCAGGCGGTCGCCGGGGGCAATCTCGGCACCAGCGTTCCGCACCCTTCCGAGCCCAATCCGGACGAGCTCGGCCTGCTCGCGCGTGCGTTCAACGACATGACCGACCGTCTGCGGGAGCAGACCGGCGACCTCGTCGAAACGCGCGACCGGCTGGAGGAGCGGCGCGCCTTTATCGAAGCGGTTCTCGGCGCCGTAGCGACGGGCGTCGTGTCGCTCGACGGCAGCGGCAACGTGCGGCTCGCCAACGCAGCGGCGGCGGCGATCCTTGGCCGCGAAGGCGAGGACCTTTCAGGGACGCCGCTGGCGACGCTCGCGCCAGCGCTGGCGTCCTGGGTCGACTCATCCGATCACGGCGCGATCGTCACGCTGGAGGTGGATGGCGAAAGCCGCACGCTGGCGGTCCGCATGACGGGAGCGGCGAGCGGCCGCGTGCTGACCTTCGACGACCTCTCGCAGCAGCTTTCCGACCAGCGCCGCGCCGCCTGGTCCGATGTTGCGCGACGTATCGCCCACGAGATCAAGAACCCGCTGACCCCGATCCAGCTTGCGGCGGAACGGCTGCAGCGTCGCTTTGCGCCCGCCGAGGGGCAGGATCAGGCGACGTTCGAGCGGCTCACCTCGACCATTGTCCGGCAGGTCGGCGACCTGCGCGGGATGGTCGACGAATTCTCCCGCTTCGCGCAGATGCCGCAGCCGGTATTCCGCCGCGAACGCCTGTCCGACATCGTCCGGCAGAGCATCTTCCTTCAGGAAATCGCGAAGCCCGACATTCGCTTCTCCTTCGACGATCGCAGCGGCGGGAGCGAGCTGGTGTGCGACCGTCGCCTGCTCGCGCAGGCCTTTACCAACCTGTTGAAGAACGCCGCCGAGGCAATCGAGCGCGGTGACGCTCCAACGGGCGAAGTCGAGGCGGTCATCGACACCGATGATCGCGAACGGCTGATCGTCACCATCAGTGACAATGGCGCCGGTCTGCCCCCGCAGCGCGACAGCATCACCGAACCCTATGTCACCACCCGCCACGGCGGGACCGGGCTGGGCCTGGCGGTCGTTTCCCGCATCATCGAGGATCACGTCGGCGAGCTGGGCTTTTCCGACAGGGCAGGCGGCGGGACGATTGTTCACCTCACCTTCGATCGCGCGGCGCTGGCCGCGAAGATCGAGCAGGACTGAAACGGAGAGATCGTCATGGCGCTCGACATCCTCATCGTCGACGACGAACCGGACATTCGCGATCTCGTCGCGGGGGTGATGGAGGACGAGGGCTATTCAGCCCGCACCGCCGCCAACGCCAACGAAGCGCTCGCCGCGCTGGACGAAAGGCGCCCGTCGCTGGTGTTGCTCGACGTGTGGTTGGAGGGGTCGAGCATGGATGGCCTCGAGCTGCTCGACGCGATCAAGGAGCGCGACGCGACCATTCCGGTGCTGGTGTTTTCGGGACACGGCACGCTCGATACCGCTGTCGCGGCGATCCGACGTGGCGCGGTCGACTTCCTTGAAAAGCCGTTTGAGGCGGATCGTCTGCTCTACCTTGTCGGTCGCGTTACCGAGACCGAGCGCCTGCGCGCCGAGAACCGCGCGCTCAAGGCGCAGGCTGCGCTCGCGGACGAACTGCACGGGGTGAGCCCCGCCATCAACAACGTGCGCGCAACGCTCAAGCGGGTGGCGTCGACGGGCAGCCGCGTGCTGATCGATGGACCGGCGGGTGTCGGGAAGGAGGTGGCTGCGCGGCTGCTCCATGCCTGGAGCGGGCGCGCCAACGCACCGTTCGTGGTCGTCGCCGCGGCGAGCATGGAGCCCGATACGGTCGAGGCCGAGCTGTTCGGCACCGAACGCGACGGCCAGACCACCCCGGGGCTCCTCGAACGCGCGCACGGCGGGACGCTGTTCCTCGATGAAGTGTCGGACATGCCGCTCACCACGCAGGGCAAGATCCTTCGCGTCCTGACGGACCAGAGCTTCACGCGGATCGGCGGGTCGCGGCAGGTGCGCGTCGACGTGCGTATCGTGTCCTCGACGTCGCGCGATCTTGCCGAGGAGATCGCCGCGAAGCGCTTTCGCGAGGATCTGTTCTATCGCCTGAACGTCGTTCCCGTCCGCATCCCGCCGCTGCGGGAGCGTCGTGCAGACATTCCGGTTCTCGCCGAACATTTCCTCGACCGCCTCGCCGCGGAACGGCGGGTGCCGGTGCCGCAACTGTCGGTCGACGCGCTCGCGACGCTGCAAGGGGCCTCCTGGCCCGGCAACGTCCGCCAGCTGCGCAACGTCATCGAGCGCGTGATGATCCTCGCGCCCCAGAACCGGCTCGCCACGATCGAAGTCGACATGCTCCCGAGCGAGGTGGTGCATGGAGAGGCGGCGAGCGACAGCAGCAGCGGCGCGATGCTGATGGGCGCGCCGCTGCGGGAAGCGCGCGAGGCGTTCGAACGCGAATATCTGCGTGTTCAGATCCGCCGCTTCGCCGGCAACGTATCGCGCACCGCGGCCTTCGTCGGGATGGAGCGATCCGCGCTGCACCGCAAGTTGAAGCTCCTTGGCCTCACCGAGGACCGCGGCACCGTGGAGGACTGACGGCGACTTGTGTTCGCTCGTGGGGTCCCTACACTAAACTCATCCGGTCGAACGACGCGCACCGGCAGCGCTGCACAGCGCCAAGAACAGGGCATAGGGATGAGCGGCAAGCCTAACAACCTGCAGGACATTTTCCTCAATCAGCTACGGCGCGAACGGGTGCCGGTGACGATGTTTCTGGTGAAGGGCGTCAAGCTTCAGGGGCTGATCACCTGGTTCGATAATTTCAGCGTGCTGCTGCGCCGGGACGGGCAGTCGCAGCTCGTCTACAAGCACGCCATCTCGACCATCCTCCCCGCGCATAGCTTCGATGCGAGCACCGTGCGCGAAGCGTTCGGGGAGGGTCCGGCCGACGCGCGCATGCTGCAGGAGCTGTTTCTGGCCGCCGTGCAGCGCTCGGAGGAACCGGTGACGATGTTCCTCGTCAACGGCGTGATGCTGCAGGGCGATGTCGCGGCCTATGACTTGTTCTGCGTCCTGC
The DNA here is from genome assembly GCA_936933955.1 of uncultured Sphingopyxis sp. GTDB lineage: Bacteria > Pseudomonadota > Alphaproteobacteria > Sphingomonadales > Sphingomonadaceae > Sphingopyxis. The sequence goes on from CAKZIN010000045.1 coordinate 32,100, forward strand.
TGGAGCGCGATGGTGCGGTCCAGCTGGTGTACAAGCACGCGATCTCGACCGTGCAGCCCAACGGACAGATCAACCTCCTCGCCGACGCCCGACAGGGCGAGGACGACGGGTCGGAGGCTTGAGCTTTTCCGACGACCGCGAAGAGGTTTCGCGAGGGGGGCGCACGCTGGTCGTCGTGCTCGACGACGCTGCCGCCAACCGGGCGCGCAGCGGGCCGGGTCGCGATCGTGAAGGTCGCCTCGCGGAGGCGACGGGCCTCGCTCTCGCGATCGGGGTGACTATTGTCGACGCAGTCGTGCTGCCGCTGCGGCGGCGCACGCCCGCGACGCTGCTTGGTCCAGGGCAGGTCGCGACGCTCGCTGAGCGCGCCGCTGCCGACGAGATTGAACTGGTGATCGTCGACGCCAGCCTCACCGCCATTCAGCAGAGAAACCTCGAGCAGGCGATCGGCGCAAAGGTGATCGATCGCACCGCGTTGATTCTGGAGATCTTCGGCGAGAGGGCGGCAACCGCGGAGGGGCGGTTGCAGGTCGAACTTGCGCACCTCGACTATCAGCAGGGCCGCCTCGTGCGTAGCTGGACTCACCTCGAGCGTCAGCGCGGCGGGTTCGGCTTTCTCGGCGGTCCCGGCGAAACGCAGATCGAGGCGGATCGGCGGATGATCCGCGACCGGATGGCGCGGCTGCGGCGTCAGCTCGACGACGTATCGCGCACGCGCGGCCTCCATCGCGAGCGGCGTCGCCGCGCGCCGTGGCCGGTGATCGCGTTGGTCGGCTACACCAACGCGGGGAAATCGACGCTGTTCAACGCCCTCGCCGGCGGCGGCGCGGTGGCTGAGGACGCGCTGTTCGCAACGCTGGACCCCACCATGCGCCGCGTCGCGATCGACGGCGTCGGCACCGCCATCATCTCCGATACGGTGGGCTTCGTATCCGACCTCCCGACGCAGCTGGTTGCCGCCTTCCGCGCCACGCTTGAGGAGGTGAGGGCGGCGGACCTCTTGCTCCATGTGCGCGACTTCAGCCATTCTGAAAGCCACGTGCAGCGTGAGGACGTGCTCGCGGTGCTTGGGGAACTCGGCATCGGACCGCTCGCCGAGGAAGCGGAGGCGGGCCCGCCGATCCTCGAGGTTTTGAACAAGATCGACGGCCTCTCGACCGAGCAGCGAGAGGCGGCGCTGGCTGAGGCGGAGCGGAGCGGCGCAGTTGCGGTGTCCGCGCTCTCTGGCGAGGGTCTTGACCAACTGCGCACCCGGATCGCCGAACTTCTCGGCGGAAACTCGGTGGAACGCGAAGTGCAGTTAGGGGCGGGGGAGGGCGCGACGCTCGCCTGGCTGTACGATCATGCGCAGGTGATCGAACGACGCGATGAGCCCGACGGCGGCCAGCGGCTGCAAGTCCGACTTTCGGCGCTGAACGATGCGCGGCTCGAACGCCGACGCGAGCAGGGTGCGTCCGACGCGGCGCTCTAGTCTGGCGGACCCGGCGCTGCTTTGGCGGCGGCCCACAGCGCTTCGAGCTCGTCCAGCGACTGTTCGGACAGCGGCCTCGGCGAGCGTGCTTCGACCAGCCGAAAACGCGCCTCGAAGCGGTCGCTTGCCCCGCGAAGTGCCGTTTCCGCATCGACCCCGCAGTGGCGCGCGTAGTTGACGACGGAGAACAACAGGTCGCCGATCTCGGCAGCCAGACTTGGCGAAGAGGTGGCGGCATCAACCTCGGCTAGCTCTTCGTCGATCTTCGTGCGTGGGCCGCTCGCGTCGGGCCAATCAAAGCCGACGCGGGCAGCGCGCCTTTGCAATTTTTCCGCCCGCATCAGCGCAGGAAGGGCGAGGGCAACCCCGTCGAGCGCGCTCGACGCCCCGCCCGCCGCGCGCTCGGCCTGCTTGATCGCCTCCCAACCGGTCGGAGTTGCGCTGGCGGCGTCGCCATACATGTGGGAATGGCGGCGGATCATCTTGGCGCAAACGCTGTCCACCACCGAGCTGAGGTCAAACAGACCCCGCTCCTCGGCGATGCGCGCGTGGTAAACAACCTGTAGCAGCAGATCGCCGAGCTCGTCGCGGAGCGCGACGTGGTCCTCGCGGCCGATTGCATCGGCGACCTCGTAGGCCTCCTCGATGGTGTACGGTGCGATGGTTTCGAAGGTCTGTTCGCGATCCCAAGCGCAGCCCGCGACCGGATCGCGAAGCTGCGCAAGGATGGTCGCGAGCGCGCGGAGGTCGAACGGTGGTTGCGGCGGCGTTGTCGGCATAGCCCCGGTTGGCGCGGGCGGGCGATGGGCGCAACAATTACCGCGATCTGGCGAAGGCCGATGCCGGGCTCCGGGGCGCGCGGCTTCGTAACTCGACAGCCCCCCAACCGATAATATATATTATGGAAAGTAGAAGGTTCTGTTGTCGGTTCTGCGTTGCCCTCAACCCCCAGTGCCTGTTCTCGGATTTGCGGAGCGCCCTATCACTCGTGTGACGGCTGCTCACAGCGTTCGCGCTCGGTCTGTATCGTAGTGTGCGCGATGCCGTGCTGATCGTGCAGCATGTTGGTGAGCGTCTTACGGACGTGCTCGGCGTCGGCGGACGCATCGAGCGCGACGTGTACCGTCAGGCTCCGGTCGTCGCCGGCAATCGACCAAAGGTGAAGGTCGTGGACGTCGGCCACGCCCGCAACCCCGCTCATGTCGGTGCGGATGGCGTCGAGGTCGACGCCGCGTGGGACGCCTTGCAGCAGGATGTTGGTGGTATCGCGCAGCAGCGTCCAGGTGCGCGGCAGGACCCAAAGGCCAATACCGATCGCGACCAGCGGATCGATCCAGTTCCAGCCGGTGAGCAGGATCAGCGCCGCGCCCGCCATCACGCCCAGCGAACCGAGCATGTCCGCCCACACCTCGAGATAGGCCCCGCGAACGTTGAGATTATCGTCTCGGCCACCGACTAGAATGCGCATCGCGATCAGGTTGGCGACGAGTCCCGCCCCAGCCACCGCCAGCATGCCGAGAGATTGCACCGGGCTCGGCGCGAAGAAGCGATGAACGCCTTCGTACAGCACGAAGCCCGCGACGATGAACAGCAGCACAGCGTTGAATGCCGCGGCCAGCACCTCGACGCGGCGGTAGCCATAGGTGCGGCGCCGATCCGCGGGGCGCTGCCCGATCTTTACCGCGGCCAGCGCGATCGCGAGCGCCGCGGTGTCGGTGAACATATGTCCCGCGTCAGACAGCAGCGCGAGACTGTTGAACCACCATGCGCCGACGACCTCGAGCAGCAGGAAGCTGCCCGTCACCACCAGCGCGCCCGTCAGGCGCGCGGCGCTCGCGCCTGCGCCGTGATGATGGCCAAGCTCACCATGCGAGTGGTCGTGCCCGTGCCCCACTAACGGTTGCCCTGCCCTGAGGCCCACTGCCAGCCGTCGTAGCCCGGCTCCACCCCGTCGGGCAGTTCGGCAACGAGCTGCCGATAGTCCATCGAGCCGTCCATGTGCATGAGCGCGGCATGCTTTGGCTGCACCGCGGCGATGGCTTCGAGCGACTGCGCGAGGGTGGGGTGCGTCGGGTGCGGACGGCGGCGCAGCGCGTCGATCACCAGCACGTCGAGGCCGCGGAGAAAACTTCGCATCGCTCCCGAAAATTGTCCGAAATCCGTGGCATAGCCGATGCGGCTGCTACCCTGTTCGAACAACAGCCCTGCGCTGCTGATGCCCCCGTGCGGCATGTCGATGAAACTCACGCGAACATCGCCGAAAGTGATCGGACCGACGAGGGGCTCCCCGAACAGGATCGCGGGGTAGGGTCCGGTGCCCTGGAAAGCATAGTGAAAACGCTGCACCAACCGCCGCCAGCATTCAGGCCGCGCGGTGCAACGTATCGGCGCCCCCCACAACTGCACCAACTGGCGCAAGTCGTCGATGCCGTGTGTGTGGTCGGCATGCTCATGCGTCCAGATCACCGCGTCGATGCGCGGACTTCCGACCGCCAGCATCTGTTCGCGCAGATCGGGCGACGTATCGACGAGGATGTTCGTGGTTTCGCTCTGCACGAGCAGCGATGCGCGGGTGCGACGGTTGCGCGGCTCCGATGGGTCGCACTGCCCCCAGTCCGCGCCCCCCTTCCCCATGCGCGGAACGCCTGAGGAGGTGCCGGCGCCGAGCAACGTCACGCGCAAGGGCGCTCAGCCTTAGCAAAAAGTCGGTGAAAGTTAGCGGTGGTGGTGCGCCCCAGCTCATCTTCGCTGACGCCGCGCAAGACGCTGAGGAAGCGCGCGGTATCCGCGACGAACGCGGGCTCGCACGGCTTGCCCCGGTTGGGCACGGGCGCGAGGAAAGGAGCGTCGGTTTCGATCAGCAGTCGGTCCTCGGGGACGCCACGCGCAGTCTCCTGAATGTCGGCGGCGTTCTTGAACGTCACGATGCCGGACATCGAGATATAGAGGCCTAGCTCCAGTGCAGCCTCAGCAAAAGCGCGGCTGGCGGTGAAGCAGTGGATGACGCCGGTGAGCCCTCCCCCTGCCTCTCGCAGCAGGCAGAGCGTGTCGTCCTCCGCGTCGCGGGTGTGGACGATGATCGGCAACCCGGTCGTCACCGCAGCGCTCAGATGCTCGCGGAACACCGCCTGCTGCCGTTGGCGATCAGACTTGTCGTAATAATAGTCGAGCCCAGCCTCGCCGATGGCGATGATGCGCGGGTGCGCGGCCCGCTCGATCAGTTTCGCCGCGTCGATGCCGGGGTGCTGGTCGGCTTCGTGGGGATGGATGCCGACGCTCGCCCACACGTCGGCGTGGCGCTGAGCCGTCGCGAGGATGCGGTCCCACTCGCGCTCACGCGTCGCGATGTTGAGGAAACCCGTGACGCCCCGCTGCCGCGCGGCGTCGAGCACCTCGTCCTGCCGCTCGCGCAGCCCGTCATAATCGAGGTGGCAGTGGCTATCGACGAACATCAGTCTACGACGACCTCCAGCCGCGGGAAGACGCCACTCGGGGCGGGGAGCTGCGTTCCGGCCGCAACCCGACGATCAAGCTCGTTGAATTGACGCGCGTTGGCATCCACCCCTGCGAGATCCAGCAAGCGCGTCGCGCCCGCGGGGACCACCCAGCTCGCCATGATCGCGAGGCGGCGCACGGCGTCGTGCGCGGTGGCGAGGATCGCGTCTGCGCGGGTTGGGTCGGCTTTCCGCACAGTCCACGGCGCCTGGTCCGCGATGTAGAGGTTGGCCGCGTTCATCGCTCCCCACGCAGCATCCAGCGCGCCGTTGATGTCGTAGCTCTCCATCGCCTTGACCATCATTGCCTGCGCTTCAACGATCGCGTCGAGCAACGCGCGATCGTCCGCCGTCTCGGAAGTGAGCGCGGGGACACGTCCGTCGCAGTTCTTAGCGATCATCGATAGCGTACGCTGCGCAAGGTTACCGAGGTTGTTGGCGAGTTCCGCGTTGGCGCGCGTAACGATCGCCTCCTCCGACATGCTGCCATCGCTGCCGAACCGGACCTCGCGAAGGAGGAACAGCCGTACCGCGTCCGAGCCGTAGCGGCGGGCGAGCTCCATCGGATCGACGACGTTGCCGCTCGACTTCGACATGCGCTCGCCGCGATTGAGGATGAAGCCGTGGCCAAACACCGAGCGGGGAAGTTCCACACCGGCGCTCATCAGGAACGCCGGCCAGTAGACGGTGTGAAAGCGGACGATGTCCTTGCCGATAACGTGCAGGTCGGCGGGCCAGAAGCGCATCTCCGGTGCCGACATGTCGGGGTAACCGAGGCCGGTGAGATAGTTCACCAGCGCATCGACCCACACGTACATCACGTGACCGTCGCTGCCCGGCACCTTGACCCCCCAGTCGAAGCTGGAACGCGACACGGACAGGTCGTTGAGCCCGCCCTCGATAAAGCGCAGCACCTCGTTGCGGCGACTTTCGGGGCGGATGAAGTCGGGATTGGCGCGGATATGGTCGAGCAGCGGCTGCTGATAGCGTGAGAGGCGGAAGAACCAGCTCTCCTCCACGTTCCATTCGACCGGCGTCCCCTGCGGCGAGAGCTTCGCCCCGCCCTCCCCCGCGACGAGCTCGCTCTCGTCATAAAAGGCTTCGTCGCGGATCGAATACCAGCCCTCGTAACGCCCGAGGTAAAGGTCATCCGACGCCGCCATCGCCTCCCACAGGGCGCGCGCCGCGGCGTGGTTATCGGGCTCCGACGAGCGGATGAAGCGGTCGAAACTGATGTCGAACGCCGCTGCCATTTCGCGAAAGTGCGCGCTCATCTGCTCGGCGAAATCCGCGGGGGCGAGGCCCATTTCGCGCGCCTTTTGCGCCATCTTGAGGCCGTGTTCGTCGGTGCCCGTCTGAAAGCGCACATCGCGCCCCTCCAGCCGCCGGAACCGGGCGATCGCATCCGCGCAGATCGCTTCGTAGGCATGCCCGACGTGTGGACGGCCGTTGGGATAGTTGATGGCGGTGGTGATGTAGAAGGGCGACGTCATGCGGGGCTGCGCTTAGCCGAGCAGCACCCCGCGCGCCAGTCACCCGCGACGCAGCCTCGCCAGTCGCGCGACGGCGGTGGCGGCGACCATCGCGATCGTTGCTGGATCCTCCGCCATTGGCACCCCGTCTTCGAGCGACAGGACGTGGTCGCGGTCATCGAGCAGTTGCTCGACGTCCGGGAGCGCCGCGTCGCTCGCGGCCTGCTGGAGCAGCGCAGCCGACATGCCGACCATGGCGCTCAGCTTCGGTCGGTTGGCGACGCCGGTGAGCGACTGCGCGAGCTCCACCCGAAGCCGATTGTCGGGGTCGCCGTGCGCCGCGATTTCCCCCAGCGTGCGGCTCAACCCGTCGAGGTCGAGGTCGGCCGCGCTGGCGGCGGCGTGGGGGAAATGCTGCGCCCAGGCGCCCAGCGCACCACCGGCTTCGTTGAACAAGGGCATGCTTCCGCGGATCGTCAGCATGCGGCACCGGGAACGAATGGTCGGCAGGATACGGCCGGGTCGGTGGGTGATCAGGAGGAATGTCGCGGATGCAGGCGGTTCCTCCAGGATCTTGAGGAGACCGTTGGCGCTGGTTTCGTTCGTGTCGTCGATGCTGTCGATGATCGCCGCGCGGCGTTCGCCGAGCGTCGGTCGCGTCAACACTCGTTGGCGCAGCGCGCGGATCTGGCCCGCGTCGATATCGCGCTTGGGCTTTCCTTTCTGCGAACCTTCCTCGTGCAGCCCTCGCTCGACGAGGTCGATGTCGGGATGCGCGGCGACTTCATCGCTGACATCATCGTCGTCGCGCGGCCAGCTGTCCTGCACCACCCGCCAGGCGGCGCGCTCGGCAAAGCGGCGCAGCATCGGCCCGCGCGGGCCCGCGATCAGCCAGGCGTGCGGTGCACGCGTGCCGGTCATGGCAGCCTCGAACAGCGCTTCCGGGTCGGGCGCGGTCACGTCGGCCAGCGCACGTCGATCGCGGCCGCGAGGCGGAGCGTGACCGCTTCGCGCTCCCCGCTCGCGTCGATGCGGACGATGCGATCGGGCTCCTGCTCGCTGAGACGGCGGAACGTTTGGTGGACCGCCGCGTGGAAAGCTTCGGAGCGCGTCTCGAACGCATCGGCAGTGCCGCGCCCCGCCCTCCGAGTGTCCGCGACCCCCTCGGGCATATCGAGCAGCAGCGTGAGGTCGGGCATCAATCCGCCGACGCCGATGCGATGCACGTCGAGGATGGCGGCGTCACTGGGACGCTCGCCGCCCTCCCCCGCCGCCGCCTGATAGGCGCGGGTCGAGTCCACGTAGCGGTCGCACAACACCCAGGCGCCACGCGCCAGCGCTGGCTCGATGAGGCGCGCCACATGCTCGGCGCGTGCGGCGGCGAACAGCAGCGCCTCGGTGCGCGGAGTCAGGCGTTCGGTGGCGTTGAGGAGGAACGCGCGGATCGCCTCGCCGCCGGGTGAGCCGCCGGGCTCGCGCGTCGCGACAACATCGATCCCGCGTCGCGAGAGCAGATCGGTCAGCGCAGCGATCTGGGTCGATTTGCCGACCCCCTCCCCACCCTCGAGCGTGATGAAGCGGCCGCGCGTTGTCGCACTCACGGCGCGCGCAACACCACGCCGCCGTGGCCCGCCGAGCGAGCGCGGCGCAGCGCAGCGTCCGCCTGAGCGCGCGTCGCAAAGGGCCCGAGCCGCACCCGGTGAAGCGCGCCCGAGGCGCTCACCTCTCCCCCGACCGCACGCGCGACACGAGCTGCGCCGTCACGGCTGCGATAGGCGCCGACCTGGACGACCCACCCCGCCTCCGTTCGAGCGGACGGTGCGACCGGAGGGGCCGCGGGCGCTCTTGTCGGAGCTTGGGGGGTAGAGCTGGCGGATGGCACTGGCGTCGCAGGCGACGTTCCCGGGGCGACCGGCCGCGGTGTCCTCGCAGCGCGTGCCGGTGGTGCCGAGCGGGGCGGCGTCACCGCGGGGGCTGCGACCGGGGCGACGGAGGCTCCGGGCCGGGGCATTGCCGCCGCTCGCTCCCGCAGGATGGTCAGCAGCGTTTCGGGGGTGTCGATGCGCACCGGGACTGCTCGCCCTGCGCGCAGCGCGGCGCGCTCTGCCTCGACGGGAAAGGTGCGGCGGATGCGGATCGCGGTCGACTGCCCTTCCAGCCCGAGCTGCGCCGCCGCAGCAGGCGTCAGCGCGACGATGGCGTTGAGGTCGGCGGGGCCGCGGTCGTTGATGCGCACCAGGATCGTGCGCCCCGTGTCGAGCCGCGTGACCTCCGCGTAGCTCGGAAGAGGCAGCGTGCGGTGCGCCGCGGCCACCGCTTCTACGCGAAATGCCTCGCCGTTCGCTGTCGTGGCCGAGCCTGCGCGCGAGACGATCGCGTAGCCGACCTCGTCATAATCGATGACATCGACGGGCGTGAAGGTGCGCCCCGCGATGGTGTAGGCGAGCTCTGTCCGCACCGGCGTGTCGCTCACCGGACGGTCGGAGGCCGCTGGCGGGCTCGCCTGCGTCGGCGCCTGGGCCACCGCTACGCTCGCCCCCCCGATCAGCAAAGACGCCGCTACCAACGCCGTGCGCAAAGTCTCAACGCGTGATCGCATCGCCCAAAATCCCCACGGCCAGCGCATAATGATTGAGGCAATTGTAATCGAGGATCGCCCGATAGCTCGCCGACAGGAGGTAACCCGTCTGCCCCTGCCCGTCGGGTTCGATCAGGCTGAGCAGCGTGTCGCCCGGCGGCGCGAACGACTGGAACACCACCCCGCGCCGCTGCCACTCGCTTGCCGGAAGGTAGCGGCTGTGGCGGGCGAAAACCCGCGGGCAGCGCGGGCTCGTCATATTGGTGGCGACGCTCGCCCGGTCGAGCGAGGCGGGAACGCCCACCGCGTAGCCCCAACGTTCCCCCCGGCGGTAGCCCGACACTTCGAGATAGTGCGCGATAGAGGCGAGCGCGTCCGCCTCGTTGTTCCAGATGTTGGCGCGCCCGTCACCGTCACCATCGCGGGCGAGGCGGAGGTACACCGATGGCAGGAACTGCGGATAGCCAAAGGCGCCCGCCCAGCTCCCGACCAAGGCTTCGCGCGGCGCGCCGCGTTCGACCATCAGCATCGCCGCGATCAGCTCGCCTTCGAACAGCGCGCGGCGACGACCGTCGTACGCCAGCGTCGCGAGGCTGCGCAGCAGGTCGAAGTTGCCCGTCACGCGGCCGTAGTTGGTCTCCTTGCCGAAGATGCCAAGGATGACCCCCGGCGGCACTCCGGTGCGCGCCTCGATCTCCGCGAGGTGCTGGCGTTGGCGGAGATAGACCTCCCGCCCGCCATTGATCCGCGCCGCATCCACATGACGCGCGAGGTAGGGCGCGAACGGCGCGGGCGGCGGGTTTGGGATGCTCGGCGCATCCGACTGGTCGCGATCGAGCGCGACCACCCGCGGATTGTAGCTGAGCGATGGCGCGATGCTGTCAAAGGTGCGTGCGCTCACGCCGGCCGCGAGTGCCTTTGGACGCACCGTGCTGAGGTAAGCCTGAAACCCGCCTTGCTGCGGGTCGGGGCTGTAGGCTTGCGGGGGCGGCAGGGGCTGCACCACCTCCTGCGCATGAAGTTGCGCGGGGCCGACGCTCACGGAGATGAGCAGCGACAGCGCGGCAACGGGTGCCTTGGCAAAGGACTGAATGATCATCGCGAAGAGGGGTAGGTCAACCCGCCCCCCGCCGTAAAGCCTCTTGCCGCTTGGCGAGCCGCCCCGCGCCCGATAAGGCGCCTCGCGACGCGGGCAGGTGGCCGAGTGGTTTAAGGCAGCGGTCTTGAAAACCGCCGTGGGTTCACGCTCACCGTGGGTTCGAATCCCACCCTGCCCGCCAGCGGCCCAGCTTCGTCAGCCCGTCGCCTTGAGCGTACCGACCGGCGCGGGCACGAGCTTTCGCACCAGGCTTCTGAGATCGCTGAGGGTCGTGTGCCCCGCAATCACTTCGTGATAGCCAATTCCCGCCCGACGCAGCGCCTCACGTTTTACGGCGTCGCGGGCGGCGGCGTTGCCCTGATGATGGCCCGTGCCCTGATATTCGATGGCGTGACGTGGCCGACATTCGTCATCCATCAGCAGCAGGTCGACGCGCTTGGAGTTGATGCACCGGTAAGCCTCTGGCTTGTCGCTGCGGAGCACCTCCCCAAGCGACACCTGCGCCATCACCTGCCAGTCCGGGTTCGTGGCCAGGACCAGCGCATCGAGCTGACGAAAGAGTCTCGCCTCCGGAACGTTGAGCAGGCGCTGTGGCTGAAAATCCGATGCAAGTACGACGCGCAATTGATCGGCTGCGTCCGGTATTGCCGGGCTGAAAGATGATACTGGCGAAACATATTCGCCGCGCGCTCGGGAACGCTGGGGTTTGCCGCCGCGCCCCGATCGACGACGCTTAGAGAAGCGCGTTGTCCGGCCGCTGCGCTCGATCCACATGCCGAGCGACAGACCGATGATCGCCGATACGAATTCCGGCGCGACAGCAATGGCGGCGTCCAACATGGCATCAATTTGTAGGCAAGGGGCTAACAAGGCCCTAACGCGGAGAGCCCGCGCGATCGCGACGCGAAAAGGAATGGCGCACCCGAAAGGATTCGAACCTCTGACCCCCAGATTCGTAGTCTGGTGCTCTATCCAGCTGAGCTACGGGTGCGCGGTGAGCGGGCTGTTATGCGCGGTGCCGTCTGGTGGCAAGCGCTAAATGTGCTTTGAGGCACATTGTCGCGCCGACAGGAGCACTCACGCTCCTGCCAAAGCCGCCTGCGCCGCCGCCAGCCGCGCGATGGGCACGCGGTAGGGGGAGGCGCTGACGTAATCGAGCCCCGCGGCTTCGCAGAAATGCACGCTCGCCGGGTCGCCGCCATGTTCGCCGCAGATGCCGAGCTTGAGGTCGGAGCGGGTCGCGCGGCCGCGGTCGCGGGCGGTGAGGATCAGTTCTCCCACCCCCTCCACGTCGAGCGTCACGAACGGGTCGGCGGGCAGCATCCCGCTCTCGACATAGGCGCCCAGAAAACGCGCGCTGTCGTCGCGGCTGATGCCGAGCGTCGTCTGCGTGAGGTCGTTGGTCCCGAACGAGAAGAATTGCGCATCGTGCGCGATGTCTCCGGCCCGCAAGGCGGCGCGGGGAAGCTCGATCATCGTGCCGACGAGATAGTCGATTCGCGCGTCAGCCTCGGCAAACACCTGCTCCGCGGCGGCGTCGATGATCCGGCGGCAGTACGCCACCTCCTCGCGCGTCGCGGCGAGCGGGATCATCACCTCGGGCAGCGGAGCGGCACCCGCCTGAGCGACCTCCAACGCCGCCTCGAAAATCGCGCGCGCCTGCATCGCGTAAATCTCCGGGTAGGTCACCGCGAGGCGGCAGCCGCGGTGGCCGAGCATCGGATTCACCTCGTGCAGCGCCGCCGCGCGTTCGCGCAGTGTCTGCGCGGTCACGCCAGCCTGCGCCGCGACCGCCTCAAACTCCTCGTCGCCCTGCGGCAGGAATTCGTGGAGCGGGGGGTCGAGCAGGCGGATGGTGACCGGCAGCCCGGCCATGATGGTGAAGATCTCGCGAAAGTCCTCGCGCTGCGCGGGGAGCAGACGCGCCAGCGCGGTCGCGCGGGCCGCGGCGTCGCCCGCCAGGATCATCTCGCGCACCGCGATGATGCGGTCGGCAGCGAAGAACATGTGCTCGGTGCGGCAGAGCCCGATGCCCTCCGCCCCGAACGCACGAGCGGCGCGGCAGTCCTCGGGCGTGTCGGCGTTGGTGCGCACGCGCATCCGCCGCACCTCGTCCGCCCAGCCCATCAGCGTCGCAAAGTCCGCGCCCAGCTCGGGCTCGACCATCGGCACGCGCCCCGCGAGGAGTTCGCCCGTCGCGCCGTCGATGGTGACCCAGTCGCCCTCGGCAAAGCGGCGCTCGCCAACGCGCATCGTCCCGGCGGCAGCGTCGATGACGAGCGCGCCCGCGCCCGAAACGCACGGCCGTCCCCAGCTGCGCGCGACCACCGCTGCATGGCTCGTCATCCCGCCGCGTGCGGTCACGATGCCCCGCGCGGCGTGCATGCCGCGGATGTCCTCAGGGCTCGTTTCGACGCGGCAAAGGATGACGTCATCCCCCTCCCCCGCCCGCCGCGCGGCGGTGTCGGGGTCGAACACCAGCACGCCGCTCGCCGCGCCGGGCGATGCCCGGAGGCCGCGGGTGATGAGGTCGCGCGCCGCCTTGGGGTCGAGCGTCGGGTGGAGCAGCTGGTCAAGCGCGGAGGGCTCCACGCGCTGCACCGCTTCGGCGCGGGAGATCAGCCCCTCGTTGGCCATCTCCACCGCGATGCGCACTTGCGCGCGCGCGGTGCGCTTGCCCGAGCGGGTCTGGAGCATCCACAACCGGCCGCGCTCGACGGTGAATTCGATGTCCTGCATGTCGCGGAAGTGCGTTTCGAGCGTGTCGAACACGCCGCCCAGCTCGCCGAATGCGGCGGGCATCGCCTCTTCCATGCTGAGCGGCTTGGCTCCCGCTGCCTCACGCGCGGCGCGGGTTAGATATTGCGGCGTGCGGATGCCTGCGACGACGTCCTCGCCCTGCGCGTTGACGAGCCATTCGCCATACCAGCGCCGCTCTCCGGTGGCCGGGTCGCGCGTGAAGGCGACGCCGGTGGCGCTGTCCTCGCCGAGGTTGCCGAACACCATCGCCTGCACGTTGACCGCGGTGCCCCAGTCGTGGGGGATGGCGTTGAGCTGGCGGTAGACGCGCGCGCGTTCGCTCTCCCAACTGTCGAACACCGCCCCGATCGCGCCCCACAGCTGTTCGCGCGGGTCGTCAGGGAAGTCGGCGCCGGTCGCATCGCGAACGATGGCGCGATACTGCTCGACCAGCGCGCGCCAATCTTGCGCACCCATCTCCGTATCGAGGTGGAAGCCGCGGTCTTCCTTGGCGATTTCGAGCGCTTCCTCAAAGGCATGGTGGTCGATGCCGAGCACCACGTCGCCGTACATCTGGACAAAGCGGCGGTAGCTGTCCCAGGCGAAGCGCGCATCGCCCGACGCCGCCGCCAGCCCCTCCACCGTCGCCGGCGTCAGCCCCAGGTTGAGGACGGTGTCCATCATCCCCGGCATCGACACGCGCGCGCCGGACCGCACCGAGACGAGCAGCGGGTTCGCGGGATCGCCGAAGCGTTTGCCGGTGACCGCCTCGATATGGGCGATGCCCCTCGCCACCTCGTCGTGGAGCGCCTCGGGGATGCGCCGCCCGCCCTCGACGTAAGCCGCGCAGAGCGTCGTCGGGATGGTGAAGCCCGGCGGCACCGGGAGGCCGATCGAGGCCATCTCGGCGAGGTTGGCGCCCTTGCCGCCGAGGATTTCCTTGGACCGTTCGGAGGTGGTGGCCTCGCCGCCGAACAGGTGGACGCATCCGTCGGTCACAGCTTCCAATCCCCTTGTCGCCGGTCATCTGCCGGATGGTACGCAGGCCGCGCGCGGCTGCGGAAGTTCAGGCTAAGTTCACACCAAAAACGCATGTTTTGCGCGGTTTTCACTCACCCTTCGATCTTCGAGAAATCGGCGACGCCATGCACCGCATCGCGCAAGCGAGCGAGCAGCGCCAAGCGCCGTGTTCGCACCGCAGGATCGGGGTCGTTGACCATCACCGCCTCGAAGAACGCGTCGACCGGCGCCCGCAGGCTGGCGAGCGCTGCCATCGCCGCGGTGAAGTCCTCTGCCGCCACCGCCTCGCGCGCGCGGGGCTCGGCATCGTCCAGCGCCGCGAGCAGTACCGCCTCTTCGGGCGCGAGATCGAGCCCCTTCCCTTCGGAGGAGGGGTAGGGGTGGGGACTATCGTCGGATGCCGCGCCCGCCGGAGAGACCCCACCCCCGGCCCCTCCCCTCAAGGGGAGGGGGGAGGCGGCGTCGCCCTCGGCCTGCTTCAATATATTGGCCGAGCGCTTGTAGGCACGCAAAAGATTGGCGCCGTCGTCGGTGCCGATGAACCCCTGCAACGCATGCACCCGCGCGAGGAGGCGAACGAGGTCGTCCTCCCCCAACGCAAACACCGCGTCGATCAAGTCATGCCGAACCCCCGCCTCACGCTGCTGGACCTTGAGGCGGTCGGCGACAAAGTCGGCGTAAGAAGGAGAGACCGGTAGCCGGATGGCGTTCTCAAGCACCAACCGGATCATGCCCAGCGCCGATCGCCGCAGCGCGAAGGGGTCGCGCGAGCCAGTCGGCTTTTCATCGATCGCAAAAAACTGGCCGATGCTGTCCATCTTGTCAGCGAGGGCCACCGCAATGGTGATGGGCTCGGTCGGCATCGCGTCACTCGGTCCCACCGGCTTGTAATGGTCGCGGATCGCGGCCGCGACGCTGGGGTGTTCACCCTGAGCGAGCGCGAGGTAGCCGCCGATCGTGCCTTGCAGCTCGGGAAACTCGCCCACCATGCCGGTGACGAGGTCAGCCTTTGAAAGCGCCGCTGCTCGACGGGCGAGTGCAGGATCGCAGCCTGGTACCACGCCCGTTGCCGCAAGCTCTTCCGCCAGCTTAGCGACGCGGTCGACCTTGTCGGCGACACTGCCGAGCTTTTCGTGGAATACGATGCGGTCGAGTTTCTTTGCCTGTTCCTCCAGCGGGACCTTAAGGTCTTGTTCCCAGAAGAAGCCCGCGTCGCTGAGGCGGGCGGCGAGGACTTTTTCGTTGCCGGCGATGACCGCCGCGCCGCCGTCGCTCGCTTCGATGTTGGCGGTGCAGACGAAGGCGTTGGCAAGCTGCCCTGCCCCATCGCGGCACACGAAATATTTCTGGTTCACCCGTGCGGTGAGCTGGATAACCTCCTGCGGCACGGCGAGGAACGACGGGTCGAAGCGCCCGAGCAGAGGCACCGGCCATTCGGTGAGGCCGGCGTTTTCGAGCACCAGCCCCTCGTCCTCGACCAGCTCGAGCCCGGCTTCCTCCGCGAGGGCCGCGGCACGTTCGCGAATGATCGCGGCGCGTTCGTCCTGATCGACGATGACGTGCGCCGTGCGCAGCGTCTCGGCGTAGTCCTCCGCGCGCACCAGCTCGACCTCGCCGCGATGGTGAAAGCGGTGGCCGATGGTGGCGCGCCCGGAGGCGACGCCTGCGACGTCGAACGACACGACGTCGGCTCCCAGCAGCGCGACGATACGTTCCAGCGGGCGCACCCAGCGCAGCGAGGCGGTATCGATCGACGCCGCGCCCCAGCGCATCGATTTGGGCCAGGGAAAGCCGCGCACGATGGCCGGCACGATCTCCGACAGCGCTTCGGCGGCGGGGCGCCCTGCCCGCTCGATCACCGCGAAGAAAACGCCGTCGCGCTCGACCAGCTGCTCGCGGGTGAGGCCGGTCGAACGCAGGAACCCGGCGAGCGCCCGTTCGGGCGCGTTGGCCCGGGGCCCCTTGCGCTCCTCCGACACGGCAGGCGTGGCCTCGGCCACGTCGGCGACCAGCAGCGCGATCCGGCGCGGGGTGGCGTAGCTGGTGATCGCGCCGTGGCTCAGCCCCGCCTTGGCACACGCCTCGGTGAACATCTGGGTGAGATCGGCGCGCGCCTTGGCCTGCATGCGCGCGGGAATTTCCTCCGATTGGAGTTCGAGCAGGAAGCTGGTCACGCCGCCGCCTCCGCGCCCTCGAGCCAGCCATTGTGCGCCATCCAGGCGCTGCAGCTCGCCTTGGCAAGGTCGCGCACGCGGCCGATGTAGGCCTGCCGCTCGGCGACCGAAATCACCCCGCGCGCCTGGAGCACGTTGAAGACGTGGCTCGCCTTGATCGCCTGCTCATAGGCGGGAAGCGGTAGCTTTGCCTCAAGGCAATTCTGGCATTCCGCGGTCGCCTTTTTGAACAGGTCGAACAGCGTGTCGGTGTCCGCGACCTCGAAATGCCATTTCGACATCTGCCGCTCGTTTTCGAGAAAGACGTCGCCGTAGCTCATCGCCGGGAAACCGGGACGCGCGCTGTTGAAGGCGAGGTCGAAGATCGAATCCTTGTTCTGAATATACATCGCCAGCCGCTCGAGCCCGTAGGTGAGCTCGCCCGCGACCGGCTTGCAGTCGTAGCCGCCCATCTGCTGGAAATAGGTGAACTGCGTCACCTCCATCCCGTCGCACCACACCTCCCAGCCGAGGCCCCATGCGCCCAGCGTCGGCGATTCCCAGTCGTCCTCGACAAACCGGATGTCGTGCTTGAGCGGGTCGATGCCGATCGCGTCGAGGCTACCGAGGTAGAGTTGCTGCAGATTGGGCGGGCTCGGTTTCAGGATGACCTGATACTGAAAATAGCTGCCGAGTCGGTTGGGGTTCTCACCGTAACGGCCGTCGGTAGGGCGGCGGCAGGGCTGGACGAAGGCGGCATTCCACGGGTCGAGCCCCAGCGCGCGCAACGTCGTCGCGGTGTGAAAAGTCCCCGCGCCCATCTCCAGATCATAGGGCTGGAGAATGACGCAGCCCTGTTCGCTCCAGTAGCGATGAAGGGTGAGGATGAGGTCCTGAAAACTCAGCGGATCGCGGTCGGCCATATGCTGCGGCTTTGGCAAGCCGGGGCGGCGGGCGCAAGGTGGCGGCGCGCTCGCATCAATGTTGCGAGGTCCACAGTCTTCGCCACCGCGCCCACCGCCTCCCCTCGCGATGAGGGGTGAGATCTCGCAGTGTCAAACAAACTTGACATGTCAGCGAATCGCGACAATATGTCAGGCATGGTTTACACGGTATCTCGATCGGGTCCGAAGCGGTGAACAACCGTCTCCGCATCCTGCGCGCCGAGCGCAACTGGAGCCAGGCCGAGCTCGCGATGCACCTCGACGTGTCGCGTCAGGCGGTGAACGCGATCGAGACCGGCAAGCACGACCCCTCCCTCCCCCTCGCCTTTCGCATCGCGCGTCTGTTCGACGCGCGCATCGAGGAGATTTTCGATGATGGCTTTCATGGATCGTGAGTCCGCCACCGACGGCCGAGAGGCATCGACCGGCCGCCCCCTGCTGTGGGCGACGTTGCTGTCGCTGGTGGCGGTGATGACTGCGGGGTTGGCCACCGGCCTCGCGACGGCGATGCTCGAGCGCAAGGACGAGGGGTTCAGCGCCCTGGCAACCGGTTTGTTGGCCCTTGCCGTGGTGGCGAGCATCGCAACGGCGTGGCAAGCGTGGCGGTTCTATCGCAGGGCAACCGGGGGACCGATGGCCAAGTCGGAACGACGGTCGCTTTCGGTCATGTCGCTGGCCGCCCCGCTTGGCATGTTTGCGGGCTTTGCAGCGGTTTTGACCGGAGGTGATGCGTCGCTGTTCGGCGCCGGTCCCATCCCCGCCGCAACCGCCGTCATCCTGTCGCTCGCGGCGCTGGGAGCGGTCGCCATCAGTATATATTGGGTGCGCTCCATCGACGAGCATGAGCGGCGCGCCCACCTGCTGGGAGCGGAGGCGGGAATTTTCGCCTTCATGACGCTGGCGCCGGTGTGGTGGTTCTGTGCCCGTGCCGGACTGCTGCCGCCCGTCGACCCACTCGGCCTCTATCTGGTGACGACCCTCCCCTACATCCTGGTTTGGCTGCGCCACCGCTATTTCGGCTGAGCGTCTGCTCAGCACCCGTTCAACTGCGGTCGCATCATTGGCGGCCGCCTCTTGGAGAGAACCGATGCTACGATTTTCCCGCCTTCGCACCTCGCTCAAGGGCGCCGTCGCCCTGGCGCTGATCACTCCCGCCGCGCTGCAGGCTCAGGCGCAGCCCGCCCCGGCCACGGCTCCTGTCGCCGGTCCCGCCGCGGCCACCACCTCGCAGTCGCTGGCGGCGCGGCCGGCGATGTGGCGGGTGAGCGACGCCGACACCACCATCCATATCCTCGGTACGGTGCACATCCTTCGCCCCGGTACGACCTTCCTCACGGGTCAGGTGGAGAGCGCGTTCAACGCCGCCGACACGCTGGTGTTGGAGATCATCCAGCCCGAAGCCGCCGCGATGCAGCAGGGCATGGCGAGCCGCGCGATGGCGCAAGATGGGCGGACGCTGCGTTCGCGCATGAACGATGCACAACGCGCCAACTACGAACGGGCGCTGACCTCGCTCGGTATCCCGCATCAGGCGTTCGACCCGCTGAAGCCGTGGGTGCCGGCGATGGTGCTTAGCATGATGCCCTATCAGCGGCTTGGCTACGACCCTGCGTCGGGGGTGGAGATGGTGCTGACCCGCGCCGCCCGCGAACGTGGCAAGCAGATCGCCGAGCTTGAGACGTTCGAGCGCCAGCTCGGCTTCTTCGACAGCATGGACATCCCGACGCAGCTCAACTTCCTCGATGAAACCGCCAAGCATGCGGTGGAGGCGAACGACCGGCTGACCCCGATGGTCACCGCCTGGGCCAACGGCGATCCCGAGCGGCTCGGCACGATGATGAACGAGGGGCTGAGCGATCCCAAGGTGGCGGAGATCCTGCTCACCAACCGCAACCGCGAATGGACGACCTGGCTGCGCGACAAGATCGCGCTGCGCGGCGGAAACTACTTCGTCGCGGTCGGCGCTGGGCACCTCTCCGGGCGAGACAATGTCATCGACATGCTGCGCGCGCAGGGGCTGACGGTCGAGCGCGTGCAGTGATGCGCGGCGCGATCCGGGCGCGGCGGCCGATGCTGGTCGCGCTCGCATCGTTGGCGGTGATCGGAAGCGGCGGGTGTCGAAAGGCGCCCGCCGAACCTGCGCCCGCGGTTGCTGTTGCGGCGTCGAAGCCAGCCATGTGGGAGGTCCGCTCCCCCACTGCGCGGTTGGTCATTCTGGGCACGATGCACGAGCTCCCGCCCCGGCTCGACTGGTATCCCGGCCGCGTCGAACGCGCGCTGATCGACGCGGACGAGCTTTGGCTCGAGGTCACGCCGGACGAGCTCGAGTCCGCCCCGCAGCTGGTCGCGCGGATGGCCGCGGACGAACCCGTCGCGCCCCTCGACCGTCGGCTCCCGCCTGCGCTGGCGGAAGAGGCGCGTGCGCTCGCACGGGAGGCGCAGCTGCCCGCCGCCGCCGTGGAC
>CAKZIN010000046.1 GCA_936933955.1 uncultured Sphingopyxis sp.
CACCCCGCCGACGCGCGCGAGCGCCTGCGCCGTGACACCGATGTTCGCGCCGCAGCGTTGCACGTGACGCGGCGCCGGGTCGTGGGGGCGGGGGTCCAGCCGCGCTTCCAGCGCCGCTCGCAACGCGAGATAACGCCATTCGAGATCGCCGATGTGCAGAGCCTCGGGCGGCTGGTGGCGAAGCTCCTCCCAATCGCCGCTCACCCGCCCCGCGACGGCATCGACGCCGTCGAGCGCCGCCGCCATCTGCGCCACCCAGTCTGCATCGGGCACGCAGTCGGCGTCGGTGGTGGCGATGCGGTCCCCTCGCTCCGCCGCCAGCGCCATCGCCATCCGCCGCGCATAGCCCGCGCCTGCCGGGTCAAGCGTCGCCTCGATTACCTCCGCCCCGCGCTTGCGCGCAATCTCTGCTGTCGCGTCGGTGCAGTTGTTGGCGAGCACCAGCACATGCGCGCCCTGCGGTATCAGCGCGTCGAGGCAGCGGCCGATCAGCGCCGCCTCGTCGCGCGCAGGGATGGCGACGATCAGCGGCAACGCGTCAGCACGTCGATGCGCAGCCGGTCGGTGCGGGTCGCTTCGATCCTTCGCCAGCCGGGGAGGTGCGCGATCAACGCCTCCGCCGCCATGTCGCCGCTGAGCGCGCACTCGGTCTCGCCGAGATAGATGGTGGCAACGATGCGCGCGTCCTCGGTCGCGATTGCGTCGCAGCGCCGCGCGACCTCGATCACGCCATGCAGCCCGAGATAGTAGAGCATATCGGACAGGAGCAGCGTATCGAATGGCCCCTCCGGCGTCGCCCCCGGCAAGGCGCCCTCGATCAGCGTCACGTTGGAGAGGTGCCCGACCCGCCGTCGCGCGTGAGCGATGGCCTCGCGAGATGCCTCGACCGCGACCACCTCCGCCGCGACCTGGGCCAGCCGCTCGGTCAGCGCTCCGGCGGCGGCGCCCGCCTCGAACAGGCGGCCAGATCGCGGGCCGAGCGCGGCGAGGGTGCGATCGAAGCGGTCCGCCTCATAGGCCTCACGGTCGTAGCCCCAGGGGTCGGGATCAGCAGCGAACATCGCGTCGAAATGCGCCGCGTCGACCGCCCCTCGGTTGTCGGGCAATACGACTGGAGTCACATATTCGACATCTAGAAACTCTGCGACGGCGGCTTCCGGCAGAACGAAGCCGCTAGGGTCGCTGGTCTGGCTGACGTGCGCAGCGATCGCGCGGGCCTTGGCATCGCGAGCCTCCCCGACCGGCAGTGCCTGCCAGCGGGGCGAGGGGGCGAATCGGCCGTCGACGCGCTGGCTCACCGGCATCGTCCACAATGCGGCGCCATGCCCCTCCCCGATCAGCCGAGCAGCGACGCCGAAGGCTGCGCGGTGATCGGGATGCGCATCGGTGGGATCGGTGACGAGCAGGGTGGCATCGCGCGGAACCGCCTTCCGCAACGAACCAAGGTCGCAGCGCGCCGCGTCCAATGCCCCATCGCGATGGCCGAGCGCAATGAGTGCCGCCTCGCCAACGCCGAGCTCGCCAAGACCCGCGCGCGCTTCGTCCAATCGGCGCTGCACGAGCCCCTCCGCCTGCGGGTGGCTCGCGCTGCCGTCGGTGAGCAGCACGATGCGCACAGGCACACCGGAGGCGGAGGCGCGCGCGATGATGCCGCCGGCGCCCAGCACTTCGTCGTCGGGATGCGGGGCGAGCACGACCAGCCCGCCGGCTTCGAACTTCATGCCGCCGCCAGCGCAGCGGTCAGCCAGCCGCGGGTCGCTTCTGTCATCGGCAGTCCGTCCTGCACCGCCAGCCTCTCAGGCGCCGAGACGAAGTCGAAGCCCACGTCGGGCACGTTGATCGGCACCGCCTCCCAACCGCCGCCCGCCTTCCAGCGCGCAATCGTTTCCCACACCGCGGCGCGGTCGGCTTCACGCCGGTCGCTGCGGTAGCCGGTCGCGGCGTGCGCGGTGAGGCTGTCCGACTGCTCATATTTGTCGAGCAGAACGTCGTCGATGAACCAGATGTTTGCACCCGCCATCAGCGCGCGGTTACGCAGGTCGCGGTCCTCCTCGACACTGTCGCGAAAGCCGCCGATGCGGTCGAACAATGCGCGGCGAAACAGCCCCGAGTTGATCAGCACCCAATCGCCGAGCGGTCCACTGCCGAACTGGAGGTTAGGAAAGAAGTCGTCGAGCAACGACAGCGTCCGCGCGATGCGCGCGCTCGAACCGTCGGCCATGACAAAGCGATGCGCGGTGAGCACGAGGTCGATTGTCGCCGCGCCCCCCGGCACCTGCTTGCTCGCCAAGTGCCACGGCAAGCACGGGTCGGCGCCCAGGTCGGTGCGCGTCAGAATGCGCTGCTGGCGCAAAATCTTGTCGCGGTGAGGAATGTCATCGCTGTCGTGAAAGCTGATCGCGTCGCATGGTGTCAGCGCAAGGCCGACGTTTTTGGCGCCAGCGGTGCCCACGTTGCGGCCAAGCGCAACGTAGACAAAGCGTGGGTCGTCGAACCAACGCGATGCCACCGCGCGGCTGCCATCGCTGGAGCCGTCGTCGACGACGACCACCAGGACGTCGTGTTGTGCCTGCCCTAGCGCCGCCTCGATCGCCTGGCCGAGATGATGCGCGCGGTTGAAGGTCGGGATGACGATCGCCGACCTCACGCCACGGCCGCCTGACGCAGCGACCGATCGACCAGCGGCACGGTGATGAGGCCCGCGCTACACAGCAAGGTGAGTGCGGCTGGGAGCCACCATCCTTGCGCCGCCAGGACAGCGGCTAACAGCAGTGCGAGCGCGGATCCCATGCTCTCGACGTTCCATACCGACCCGCGCGACCCGGCGGACTTGGGGGTGCGCCGGAACTGCAAGCGCTTACCCCACATCACCGGCCACCACCCAAGACTTGAGGTCCAGAGAAGCGCGCTCTTGACGACGAGTACGCTCGGCGACCGCAGCGCAAGTGCGCGGAATACCAAGCCGAGACAGGTCGCGATGAGCGTGGCGCTGCTCACCGCCATGAGAGCTCCTGCCAGCTCCACGCCCGGCCCCGCCAGCGCCAGCCAGGCGAACGCCAGAAGCGGAATTGCGATGAAGCTCGGCCAGGCGGTCAGTTGTGCGACCACCGCAGCGCTACCACCACGGCCGCGAGCTCCACGCTGCAGAAGTCCGAGCAGGCTCTGCACGTTGCCTGCGACCCAACGCTGTCGCTGCGTCCGCAGCCCGGCGAAGTCGACGGGCAGTAGACCGCGTCCGACGATCCGGTCGACGTAGCGCCCATTCATCCCGAGCTCCCACAAACGCACACCAAGTTCCGCATCCTCGGTGATCGTGGAGGTCGGCCAGCCACCCGCCGCCTCCAGCGCGCGTCGCTCGATCAGGCTCAGCGTGCCGGTCAGCAACGGCGCACCCGAAGCGTTGGCCGCTGCGGGGTACTGCTCGAAATATGCGCGCAACTCGCGCTCGACCGACCTTGCCGACCCGACGCCACGATAGGCCTGCGGGAACTGCACAAAATCCGCGCCGCTTTCCCGCGCCGCCTCGACTGCGCGCGTCAAAAAGTCGGGGCTGACCTGGTAGTCGGCGTCGATAACGGCAACGAAACGAGCGGCCTCGTGCGTCTCCTGCAGCGCGATGTTGAGCGCCCCGGCCTTTGCGCCCTCCACCCCGTCGCGGTGTATGAAGCGAAAGCGCGAGCCGAGCGATGCGACGTGCTCCGCTACCGGCTGCCATGTCGTGGGCGATGGCGTGTTGTTGTCGATTAGGAGGACGTCGAAGGCCGGATAGTCCATCGCCGCCAGTGCATCCAACGTCGCAATGACCATGCGCGGCGGCTCATCGTGCGTCGCAACATGGACCGAGACGTGCGGTGTGGTTTCCGCCAAACTCCGCGGCGCCATCGAACCGAGACCAGCCGCCCTCCCCGGGCTACGCGCCAACGCGGCCCACGCGAATGCAGCCAGATTGGCGCATGCCAAACCTAGCAATATCACTGAAACCGCGCTCGCGAGCACGCATCATCCCCCGGGCGTGGCTCGCCCAACGCCATCAACGCGCGGCGTTCGTTACAGTGCCGTGATCTAACTTTTGAGTATCGCTAGCGCGCGGTCGTGCAGATCGGCGGGCGCGACGAGCAGGTCGTCGATGCGGCTCGATGCGCAATTATAGACGATGTCGCTGCCGTCGAGCCGCGTTGCGCGCAGGCCGGCTGCCGACGCCACCGCGACGGGCGCTGCATTGTCCCACTGATGCTGCCCGCCGCTGTGGACGTAGAGGTCCGCTTCGCCGCACACGATCGCCGCGATCTTGGCGCCCGCCGATCCCATCGGCACCAGCACACCGCCGAGCGCATCGGCGAGCAACTGCGCCTCCGGCGGAGGACGCGTGCGTGAGACGAGGATCCGGGGCATCGCCATTTCTCTGCCGCGCGCGGGGGGTCGATCGGATCGCAACAGCTGGCGCTTGGCCGGAAGCGCCAACGCCCCCACCGCCGCCACCCCGTCGATGGCGAGTCCGACGTGGACGGCCCAGTCATCGCGGCCCTCGGCAAACTCGCGGGTGCCATCGAGCGGGTCGACGATCCACACCCGCGACGCCGCAAGCCGCGAGCCATCGCACGGGTGCTCCTCGCTCAGCAGTGCATCGTCCGGGCGCGCGGCGCGAAGCCGAGCCGTGATGAGCGCGTCCGCCTCCCGGTCGCCGTGCACGCCGCATCGCGCATCCGCGCCCAGCCGCGCGCGCAGGTCGAGCAGCATCGCGCCCGCCTCGGCAGCAATGGCCGCCGCAAGTTCGGCGTCGGTCATGGGTCGATCAGCGCAAGGATCATCGCGACCGCATCATCGACGCTGGTGGCGCTGGTGTCGATACGCAGATCGGGCCGCTCCGGCGGCTCATAGGGGCTGGAGAGGCCCGTGAAATTGGCGATCTCCCCGGCGCGAGCGCGCTTGTAAAGGCCTTTGGGATCGCGTCGCTCCGCCTCCTCGAGCGGCACGTCGACATGCACTTCGACCATCCGACAGTCGCCCACGCGCTCGCGCACCAGCGCTCGGTCGGCGCGATAGGGGGAGATGAACGCCGCGATCACGATCAGCCCCGCGTCGAGCATCAGTCGTGCGACTTCGCCGGCGCGCCGGATATTCTCTATCCGGTCCGCCTCAGTGAAGCCCAGGTCGCGGTTGAGGCCATGGCGCAGATTGTCGCCGTCGAGCAGCGCAGCGTGCCGCCCGCGCGCCGCGAGTGCACGGTCGAGCGCGTCTGCGATGGTCGACTTGCCCGCGCCGGACAACCCCGTCAGCCACACCAGCCGCGGGCGTTGCTGCATCAGCGCCGCGCGATCCTCCGCCGTCACGCTCAGCGGCTGCGGTCGCACCGTGCTCGCGCGGTAGAGCGCATGGCGGATCATCCCCGCCGCCACCGTCGCATGGCTCTGCGCATCGACCAGAATGAAGGCGCCGAAGTCGCGGTTGCGCGAATATGGTGCGAAGACGAGGCGCGCGTCGCAGGCGATCTTGGCGCGGGCGATGTCGTTCTCGCGCAGGGTTCGCGCGGCAACGCCGACGCCTGTGTCAACGTCGACAACGTGATCGGGCGCGCGCACCACCGCCGCCACCTCCTGCGGGCCGAGTTGCAGGCGATAGGCGCGACCGACCACCATCGGATCAACGGCGAACCAGATGAGGTCGACCTCGAACTGGTCGGCGGTACTGAGCTCTGCCCCCTCACCCAGCAAGACATCACCGCGTCCGACGTCGATCGGCGGAGAGAGCTCGATGGCCACCGGGTCGCCCACGTCGGCCGAGGGCGCGGGTTCGCCCCGACACCATAGCGCGGCAACCCTCGACCGCGCGCCCGTCGTCAGCGCCAGCTCGTCCCCAACGGACAGCGGTCCTGCGAGCGGCCCGGCAAAGGCCCGCCCTCCGTTCGCCTGTCGCGCGACCCAGTGCACCGGCAGAACGGTTCCAGCGCCGGCCTCGTCGCGAGGATCGAGCGCGTCGATCGCGTCGAGCAGCGTCGGCCCCTCCCACCACGCCAACACCGTGCCGCGTTGCGTGAGGTTGCCGCCGTCGCGCGCGATCACCGGCAGCGCATCCACCGCGACGCCGAGTTCCCCGGCGAAACCATGGAACTCGCGCGCGATGGCTGCGAAGCGCTGCGGCGCATCTTCGACGAGATCGAGCTTGTTGACGATCAGCAGCAGCCGCTCGACCCCCATCAGCGCGGCGATGCGCGCGTGGCGGCGGGTTTGCGTGACCATCCCGGAGCGCGCGTCGACCAGCAGAAGCGCCGCATCGGCGGTCGAGGCGGCGGTCGCCATGTTGCGCGTATATTGCGCGTGGCCCGGCGCGTCGGCGATGCGCACGCGTCGCCGGGGGGTGTCGAACTGACGCCACGCGATGTCGATGGTGATGCCCTGCTCGCGCTCTGCGGACAGCCCGTCGAGTGTGACGCTATGATCCCCGCCCGCGCGCTCGATCGCCGCGATCTGCTCCGCGGTGAGCGCGCCGACGTCCGCCAGCAATCGCCCGATGAGAGTGGATTTGCCGTCGTCGACGCTGCCGCAGGCGACGAGGCAGACAAGCGGCCGATAGGGCGGCTCGTCCATCAGAAATACCCCGCCCGCTTACGCGCCTCGAGGCTGTCACCGCCGCCGTCGCGGTCGATCAGCCGCCCACCGCGCTCGCCTGCCCTCGTCACCGCGAGTTCGTCGAGAATGTCGGCAACACTCGACGCGTCGCTCTCCTGTCCCAGCGTTAGCGGGTAACAGCCTAGCGTGCGAAACCGCACCCGGCGCCGCTCGATGCGATCTTCCGGTGAGAGACGGCAGCGCGCGTCGTCGACCAGCATCCAGCCGCCACCGCGACGCACCACCGCCCGCTCTGCGGCGAAGTACAGCGGGACCAGCTCGATGCGTTCGCGCGCGACATAGGACCAGACATCGCGCTCGCTCCAGTTGGAGAGCGGGAACACGCGCGCGCCCTCCCCCGCCGCGACCCGCGCGTTGTAAAGCGCCCACAGTTCGGGGCGTTGTCGCCTCGGCTCCCACCGCCCCGCCGCATCGCGCACGGAAACGATCCGCTCCTTGGCACGCGCCGGGTCCTCGTCACGCCGCGCACCGGCGAAGGCGAGGTCGTATCCGCCGCTGAGCAGCGCCTGCTTCAGCCCCTCGGTCTTCCAGAGGTCCGTATGCTGCGCGCCGTGGTCGAACGGATTGATCCCTGCAGCATCGGCTTCGGCGTTGCGATGGACGGTCAGTCGGTGCCGCGCCGCCAGCTTGTCGCGCTCGGCGTACATGGCTGCGAACTTCCAGGTCGTGTCGACATGCAGCAGGGGAAAGGGGAGCGCGCCTGGCGCGAAAGACTTCTCCGCGAGGCGCAGCATCACCGCGCTGTCCTTGCCCAGCGAATGTAGCATCACCGGCGCTCGCGACTGCGCGGTGGTTTCGCGCAGGATGTGGATCGCTTCTGCCTCCAGCGCGTCGAGCAGCGCGGGCGCGGTGGCCGTCAAAGCACGTATCCGATCAATGCTTGCCGCGCGCAGCCAGCACCTTGTGGACGATCCAGGCGAGGATCGAACCGACGATCATACCGAAGAAGCCGGAAAGCAGCGCGTTGACGATCCAGCCGATGGCGCCGCCGCCGACCGATTTGGCGAGGCCCTTCACCAGCTCCTCCGGCGCGTGGAAGCCCAGTACCCCCAT
The DNA here is from genome assembly GCA_936933955.1 of uncultured Sphingopyxis sp. GTDB lineage: Bacteria > Pseudomonadota > Alphaproteobacteria > Sphingomonadales > Sphingomonadaceae > Sphingopyxis. The sequence goes on from CAKZIN010000046.1 coordinate 7,680, forward strand.
ACCGTGGAGAAGTATCTGGCCGCCGACCCACAGCATTGCAAACGTGCCGATCCACGCCAGCGCGGTGAGCAGCTTGGGCATTGCCCTCACCATGCCGCGCCCGAGCCGCTGCGACGCCGGGTTCGACCGTTTGGCGAGGTGAAGGCCGATATCGTCCATCTTCACGATCAGCCCGACCGCGCCATAGACCATCAGCGTGATGACGATCGCAACGATGCCGAGAACGAGGCCGCGTTCCCACAGCGGCTTGTCCGCAATCTCCGCCAGCGCGATCGCCATGATCTCCGCCGAAAGGATGAAGTCGGTGCGGATCGCACCGGCGACGCGCTCCTTTTCGAAGGCGACGGGGTCCTCGATCGGCCCCTCCAGCGTTTCACCATGGGTTTCGCCGGTGAACTTCTCAATCAGCTTTTCTGCGCCTTCGAAGCACAGGAACGCGCCGCCGATCATCAGCAACGGCGTGATCGCGGCAGGGAGAAACTCGCTCAGCAGCAATGCGAGCGGGAGAAGAATGATGAGTTTGTTGAACAGCGATCCGCGCGCGATCTTGGCGATGATCGGGATTTCGCGGTCAGGCGTGAAGTTGGTGACGTAGGCAGGCGTCACCGCCGCATCGTCGATCACCACGCCCGCCGCCTTCGTCCCCGCCTTCGCTGCGGCGAGCCCGACGTCGTCGACGGAGGCCGCCGCCATGCGCGCGATCACCGCAACATCGTCGAGCAGTGCGGCGAGACCTGACGGCATATTCGAAAACCCCTGAAACGCGGAACGTCGTGCTTGCCTCGCGCTAGCGGAAGCGCGGGCTCGGCGTAAAGGAAAAGGCGACCGGGCCTGCGCGCGCCAAGTCTCCGCGGATTGTGGTAAAGCGCCTTGTCGATGGGTTTCGACGTCGGATAAAAGCCAGCCGCGGCTACGAGATCGCGGGCGGGTGACGAGACTCTACTTCACTATCGATACTGAATATTCCTATTCGCTCGCCGCCCGTGGGGTCGGTCGGGCGGAGAATTACGCCTGCTCGATCGCCGGAACGACGCCGACCGGCGACTATGGCATTGGCTATCAGATGGACCGCTTTGACGCGGCGGGGCTGAAGGCAGTCTTTTTCGTCGACCCGATGCCAGCGCTGATCTGGGGGGTCGAGGCGCTCGCCGACGTCGTGCAGCCGATCATCAAGCGCGGGCATGACGTACAACTTCACATCCACACCGAATGGCTCTCACTCACCGGCGCCGCAAACCCGCTCGGCGAAGGACGGAACGGGCAGAGCATCAAGCATTTCACGCTCGACGAGCAGCGCGTCCTTCTCGGGCGTGCGCGCGAATTGCTGGTCGAGGCGGGAGCCCCGCCGCCGGTCGCGTTTCGCGCAGGTAACTATGGCGCCAACGACGACACGCTGCGCGCGCTGGCCGAGCTCGGCATCGCCTACGACACCAGCCACACGCCCGGCATTTCCGGCGGCGAATGCGACATTTCGCTAGGGAGGAACGACCGCGACGTGCGACCGCACGCCGGCGTCACCGAAGTGCCGGTTGCAAGCATCGCGGCGAGCGGCGGGGGGCAGCGCCACTTCCAGCTGACGGCGCTATCGTGCAATGAAATGCTTGCTGCCCTGCGGCACGCGGTGCGGTCGGGGCAGGAAAGCGTGACGCTCGTCTCACATAGCTTCGAGCTTCTCAGCCGCGACCGGCGGCAGGCGAACCGCATCGTCGTGCGCCGCTTCGACCGGCTGTGCGAAGCGCTGGCGCGGTTGGAGGGCGTCCAAACCGCGACCTACGCGCACGCGCCGCCCCGCGCCAGCCAAGTCCCGATCACGCAGCTGCCGCACAGCCGCTGGCGGACCGGCCATCGTCAGATCGAGCAGGCGATCGGCAACCTCCTCTACGGTCGCGGCTGATGCTCGAGCGCAGTTCGATCCGCTTCGTCATTGGTCCGCGCGAGGTTGCAGCGGTTCCGCGTCGGCTGGTGACGGTGCGCTACACGTTGGAACAGCTGTTGCGCGCCGATCCCCCCGCGCTCCCCCCCGCCCCGCCGGGAGCGGATGGGGTGCGGGTGCTGTCGTGCCCGCCCGACCAGATCGCGGCGCTGCGCAGCGCCTACCCCAATTACCTCACCGGAGGGGTGCAGGATTATCAGCGCCGCTACATCGACATGCGCGGCAGCACCTACGCCGATTATTTGGCCAGCTTTTCAGGCAAGACGCGCTCGACCCTGATGCGCAAGCAGCGGAAGTTCGCCTCGCTCGACGGCGACCGGCTGGACATCAGCGAATATCGCACGCCCGACGAACTCGATCGCTTCTTGGATGAGGCATTGCCGCTCTCCCGGCGCACCTACCAGGCGCGCCTGCTCGACGCGGGCCTGCCGGAGGAGCCAGCGTTCCGCGAGCAAGCCCGCGAACTTGGCGCAAGGGACGGCGTGCGCGCCTATATCCTGCGGCTGATGGGGGTGGCGGTCGCCTACCTCTACCTGCCGATCGAAAGCGAGACGCTGATCTACGCTTTCCTTGGCTATGATCAGGATCACGCGGCGCTGTCGCCTGGGACCGTGCTGCAGATGCAGGCACTAGAGCGACTGTTTGGCGAGCAGCGCTTTTCCTTTTTCGACTTCACCGAAGGCAACGGGCCGCACAAGGCGCTGTTCGGTACCGGCGCGGTCGAGGCGGCGTCGTTGTTCCTGCTGAAGCCTACCCCCGGCAATCGCGCACTGGTCGGCGGGCTGAACCTGTTCAACACCAGCGTCGCCGGCGTCAAACATATCGCCGAGCGCGCGGGTGTCACCGCGCTCGCCCGTCGCTGGCTGCGCGGATGACCGCGCGCCTCGTCGCGCTGGCGAAGCGCGGGCTGGGTGCACTGTTCGCGGACTATCGCATCAACTGGATCTACGCGCTTGCCCGCGAAGATGCGCGCGCTCCCGTTGCCGCCGAGCCGGTGGCGGTCGATGCGAACCTCGTCACGAAGCTGCTCGCCAGCGACTGCGAACAACTGCGCAAGGCGGCGAGGTATGCTGAGGCGGGGATGCCCGGATATGCCATCGTCGAAAGGGCCGAGCCGCTGTGCGTCGTGCATTTCGCGGACGCCGCTCACTATGATCGCGCAGGCACCTGGCCGCTCAAAGACGGGGAGTGGTCGCTGATCGACATCGTCACCGCGCCGCAAGCCCGCGGCCGCGGCTTGGCACCGCAGCTGATCCGCGCCAGCGCCGCACGACTGTTCGACGAGCATGGCGCACGCGCGCTCAGCGCCTTCATCTGGTGGTCGAACGCGCCCTCCATCGCCGCCTTTCGCCGCGCCGGTTGGCGGCGAGTGGCGCTTAGTCTGGAGTGGCGGCGGAGCGACCGCTGGCAGCACATTCACCTTCGCCTGCCCGGCTAGGCGGCGATCTCCTTCAAAGGGACGCTCGCGTCGGCGAGGAGCGTAGGCGCAACCACTGCGCCCGACTCTACCAGCCGCCGACCCTGCGCATAGTCGCGGACGGCGTTGACGCAGTCGAGCGCGACCACGCGCCCTTCGCGCAGGTAGACGACGCTGAAGCTGCGGGTCGCAGGATCGCCACGCACCACGCTTGCGTCGTGGCCGAGCGAAAGCCCCACGGTCTGCAACTTCAAGTCATATTGGTTCGACCAGAACCACGGCGTCGCGGTGTACGGCTGCGGATCGCCACAGATCGCGCGCGCGACGTTGCTCGCCATGTCGGTCGCGTTCTGCACTGATTCGAGGCGCACCACCGCACCGTCCGCGAAGCGACTGGCGTAGGCAGCACAATCTCCCACCGCGTAGACGTCGGGCAGACTGGTCCGGCCGCTTTCGTCGACCTCCACCCCGTTCGCGCCAGTTGCCCCCGCGGCGACGAGCGGCGCTACCGCTGGAGTGATGCCGATGCCAAAGATGACGAGCTCACACGGCAGCTCCTCGCCACCGATCAATTGCACCGCGCGCACCTGTCCACGCTCGTCGCCGACGATCTGCGCGACCGCGGCGGAGGTGCGCAGGTCCACGCCCTGCCTGCGATGCTCCGTCTCAAGGAACGCGCTGATCTCCTCCCCCGCCGCGCGGGCGAGGACGCGGGGAAGCGCTTCAATCAGCGTCACCGCGCGGCCGAGCTTGCGCATCACCGCTGCCGCCTCCAGCCCGATGTAGCCGCCGCCGATCACGACGACGCGCTCGACCCCCGGCAGCGCGGAAAGGATGGCGTCGGCGTCGGCGCGGGTGCGGATCGAGTGCACGTCGGTGAGTTCGGCGCCGGGCAGCCCGAGCGGGCGCGTGTCGCCCCCCGCGGCCCAGATCAGCGCACCGTAGGAGAGTCGCTCGCCCGCGTCGGTGAGCGCCCACTTGGACGCCGAATCCACCGCCACCACGCTGCGGCCGAGGTGGAAGCACATGTCACGCTCCGCCCAGAATTCCGCCGGGCGCAGCAGCAGCCGGTCGAAGCTCTTTTCGCTGAGCAGATATTCCTTGCTGAGCGGCGGGCGTTCGTAGGGGAGCTCTTCACTGCGCTCGACGACGGCGATGCTGCCGGCGAAGCCCAGCTTGCGCAGCGCAACCACCGCCTGCGCCCCGCCGTGTCCGCCGCCGACGATAAGAACGTCGGCGTGGGGCCAGGGCGCCTCTCCGGTCATGCCCCGATCAGGCGGCGACGGTGGCGAGGCGCACCTCCAGCGGGGCCTCCGTCGCGGCGATCACGGCCTCTGCTGTGACGTCGGGCGCGAGCTCGATCAGGGTCAGCCGCCCCGCGCGCTTGTCGACTTCGATCACGCCCATGTCGGTGACGATGAGGTCGACGACGCGCTTGCCCGTCAGCGGCAGCGAACAGGCGTTGCGAATCTTGGGGCTGCCGTCCTTCGAGACGTGATCCATCACCACGACGATGCGTTTGACGCCCGCGACGAGGTCCATCGCCCCGCCCATGCCCTTCACCATCTTGCCCGGGATCGTCCAGTTGGCGAGGTCACCCTCCCCCGACACCTCCATCGCGCCGAGCACCGCCATGTCGATATGCCCGCCGCGGATCATCGCAAAGCTGTCGGCGGAGGTGAAAAAGCTCGACGTCGGAAGCTGGGTGATGGTCTGTTTGCCCGCGTTGATGAGGTCGGGATCGACCTCGTCGTCATAGGGGAAGGGCCCGATGCCGAGCATCCCGTTTTCGCTCTGCAGCGTCACGTGAATGCCCGCGGGCACGTGGTTCGCCACCAGCGTCGGGATGCCGATGCCAAGGTTGACATAATAGCCGTCGCGCAGTTCCTTTGCGGCGCGCGCGGCCATCTGATCGCGGGTCCAGGGCATCAGGCGGCCTCCCTCTGGCGCACGGTGCGCTGTTCGATGCGCTTGTCGTTGATGGTCGAAAGCACCACGCGGTCGACGTAGATGCCGGGCGTGTGGATGCAGTCGGGGTCGAGCGTACCGGCCGGCACGATCTCCTCCGCCTCCACCACCGTCACCTTGGCAGCGGTCGCCATGTTCGGGTTGAAGTTACGCGCGGTCTTGCGAAAGACGAGGTTTCCTTCCTCGTCCGCGCGCCACGCCTTGATGATGGCGAGGTCGGCGCGCAGCCAGGTTTCGCGGACATATTCCTCACCCTCGAACGTCTCGACGGGCTTCCCCTCGGCGACGACGGTGCCGACGCCAGTCTTGGTGTAAAAGGCGGGGATGCCCGCGCCACCCGCACGAATTCGCTCGGCGAGCGTGCCCTGCGGGTTGAGCTCCAGCTCCAGCTCACCCGACAAATACTGCTGCTCGAACAGCTTATTCTCCCCCACATAGGAGGAGATCATTTTGGCGACCTGACGGCTTTCGAGCAGCATCCATAGCCCGAACCCGTCCGCGCCGGCGTTGTTCGAGATGATGGTGAGATTCTTGACTCCCGCCGCGCGGACCTCCGGGATCAGGCTTTCGGGGTTGCCCGACAGGCCAAACCCGCCGCTCATGATCGTCATCCCGTCGGACAGCAGCCCGTCGAGCGCCGCCTGGGGGGAGGGGTAGATTTTGTTCATGCGCCTCGCGTCCGTTGATGCCCGGTCGGGATCGTCGCACGCCTAATGTCGCGACGCCCGCGCGATGCCAAGCAAAAGCATCGCGCGGGCGCCGGGAACCCCCTCACGGGGCGGGAGTCAAAACTTCATCGTCGCGCCAAGCGAGAAGCTGGTGCCGATGCGGTACTGGTTGATGATCAGTTCGCTACCGTTGAGCCGCTGCGTCTCGCGATAGTCCGTGCCGAGGAGGTTGCGCGCCTCGAACTTCAGCTCGAGCATGTTGTCGCCGACCGGCACTCCCTGCCGCAGCACGAGGTCGAGCCGCACGCCGGGCGTTTCGATGAAGTCCGGCGTCAGGTTCGGACCGCGCTGGGTGGCGCGCGGGCTGGCGTAAGTCAGCAGCAGCGCCTGCTGCGAAAGTGTATCCTCGTCCTCCAGGCTGAGCTGCAGGTTGACGAGGTGGCGCGACTGGCCCGTCAGTCTCAGCCGCTGCGTCGTGTCGAACACCAGGTTGGCGGCGATCGGCGCGGGCTGGCTGGTGAAGCTGATCGTCGTGTCGCCCGGATTCACCGAGATGCGGCTGTCGGTGAAGGCATAGTTGCCGATGACGGCGAGGCGGCGGCTCGACCAGAAACTGCCTTCGCCGCCGAGGCTCTCGAGCGGAATGTAACGCCGAAGCTCGACCTCACCGCCCCACAACCGCGCGCGCGGTGCGTTCGCGAAGCTGGTGATGAGCGAGGAGCCGAGGTTGACCGCGGTCGCCTCGATCGGATTGTCGATGTGCTTGAAGAACCCCGCGACCGACAGCTGCTGGTCGCGTCCGAAATACCACTCCCAGCGCGCTTCGGCGTTCCACAGCGTGCTGTCGGTGAGGAACGGGTTGCCGAAGAACGTGCGCTGCGATTCGGTATCGCGATAGGGCTGCGGCGCAAGCTCACGGAACTGCGGACGAGCAATGGTCTTCGACGCCGCCAGCCGCACTTGCATGTCATCGCGCGGCGACAGGGTGAGCGTCACGCCCGGCAACCAGTAGCTGCGCTGCAGCCGCGTCGCGCCGAGTGCCGGCTGACCAAATAGCGCGGTCGGCGTGACCGACTGGTCGCCATCTTCATAGCGCACGCCGACGTTGAGCTTGACCGCGTCGGAGAACTCCACGTCGGCCATGACGTAGCCCGCGTGCGTCACCAGCGTCGCGTCGTAGGCCGCAGAGCCGAGCCCGCCGGTGGTCTCGCGCAGCAGCACGTTCCACACCTGCGCGTTCACGTCCGAGAGGAGGTAGTCGATCCGCTGCTGCGCCACCGCCGCGGGGAGCGCGCCGAGCGGGAAGAACTCGAAATCGCGCCGCACGGCGTTGCGGTCGTTGTCGGTGTAGGCATAGCCCGCCGACAGCGTCACTTCGGTCTCGAACGGCAGGCGATAGGCGAGGTCGACCGCGCCCGACCACAGCGTATCGTCGAGCGTGGAGAAGCTCAGCCCCGCCGACTGGCCAGGCGAACGCAGGTCGTTGACGTAATCGCCGATCGTGTCGGAGAAGGCGTAGCTGTAGCTCCGTTCGTACGGCGCATCGCGGCTCGACTTTGCCCAGCTGCCGCGCAGGTCGAGGCTGAGATCGCCAAAGCGCAACTCCGCCACCGCCTGCCCGTCGATCAGCTGACGTTCGTACCAGCCGGTGTTGCCGGTCTGAAGCGTCGCGTCAGGGCGCACCGCGCTCTGGCTGACGGTGTCGAAGTTGTTGCCGGCGGCGCCGCGCGCTTCCTTGAGGCTGTCGCGGATGAACAGCCCGGTGAGGCGGAAGCGGTGACGGTCGACCCGCAGCCCCATCGCCCCCATGACATTGGCGACGATGCGATTTTCGGTGGTGAGATAGCGAAAGTCGCTCGACGCCAGTAGCGCTTCATTGGCGCTTCCCGGCGTGCCGCTCCGCGTGCCCGCCTGCTGCCGTCCGCCGCGCGTGCGCCAGCCATTATCGAGCCCGCCGGTGACGACGACGCCCAACGTCGTGCCCTCCCCGAGGTCCCAGCTGTCCCCGGCGGCGAGGCTGGCCGACCAATTCATCGGGATGTCGCGGCTGCGCTGGATCAGCGAGGTTCCCGCATTGTCGAGGCTGGTGGTGATGTCGACCACCTGCTGCCGCGTGAAGTCCTGGCCGATCACCAGCCGCTTGCCGCTCGCGATCGCCGCGGCGAGCGGGCCGGGGATGTCGCGCCGCCCGCTGTCGAACCCGGTCCAGTCGCTCGGCGAACCGTAATAGGTGTAACCGCGTTCGAAGGTGGTGACGCTGTCCCCGCCGATCGAGCCGCCGATGTCGAGGAAGCCCTCCTCCGGCGCCGAGCGCGTGGTGAGGTTGATGGTGCCGCCGCCAAATTCGCCTGGATAGTTGGCGGAAAAACTCTTCTGCACAACCGTCGAGGCGAGGATCGAGGTCGGGAACAGGTCGAGCGGCACCACGCGGCGCAGCGGCTCCGGCGAAGGGAGCGGCGAGCCATTCAGCAGCGCCTGCGAATAACGCTCGCCAAGGCCGCGAACGTAGACAAAGCGGCCGCCGACGACGCTGAGGCCGGTTACTCGACCCAGCGCCGCCGCCACGTCGCCCTCACCCGTTCGGGCAATGTCTGCGGCGGAGAGGACCGACACGACCGACGGCGCTTCACGCGCGACGTTGCGTCGGCGGCTGCCGGTGACGACGATGTCGCTGCCGACATCGGCGCCCGGACCCGATACCTCGACCTCCTGATCGCCGGCCGTCGATTGCGGCGCCCCCTCCATGCCCGAGGGCTGCTCCGTCGGAGCGGCGGCAGGGGTTGGCGCTTGCTGTGCCCAGGCGGGCGAGGCGAGCGCGGTGGAGCCGCATAGCGCGGCGATCAGCAGATGCTTGGTCATGTCAGTTTGGGTCCGGGCGCTGGGTGTGTGTCGGATCAGCCGGCGGCCGGGATCGCCTGGCAGGACATCGAGCCCGCACCGAGGCCGCAGGTCCAGTTCTTCCACCAGCCGTCGGCATCGTTGCGCACCGCGCCGATGTAGCCCGCGTTCGAGAAGAAGCTCGACAGCGCCGTGGGGTTGAAGGCGGTCACCGCGTTCTCGTTCGTGCCGTTGACGAACAGATTGGCCAGCGTCGACGTGCCTACCTGGTTGTTGGAGCCCCCATCGAACAGTGCCTTGACCTGCGCGGCGGTGACGTCGCTGTCTTCCACGAACGGCGTGGAGCAGGCGAACAGAAGCGAATTGAAGCGGGGCGCGCCCTTTTCGTCCGGGCCCGTCGTCTGCACCGTCGCCGCCGTATCGATGTCGAGGCACTGCGTGCCCGAGACAACGCCGTTGACCAGCGCCACGTCGGCGCCGCCGCGGAGGTGGATCGGCGACGCAGTGCGCGGCGTCACAAAAGTAAAGTTCGACAGCAACAGTTCGGTGCGCGGGGTGGCATCGACCGGCTTGTCGGTGGAATCGAGCTCGATCAGCTTGTCCGCGCCGCTCGCCCGCTGCGTGGCGATAACGAACTGCAGCGCGCCCTTGTAGCCCGAATCGAGATCGAGGCTGTCGTCATCGTTGCCGGTGAGCACGATGTTGCGCCCGTTCACCCGGCCACCGAACCATTCGATGCCGTCGTCGGAGCTGTTGTGCACCTGCACATATTCAAACACCGTGCCCGCGCCGACGCCGCCCAGTGTGATGCCGTTCAGCTCGTTGTTGGTGTCGACCTTGAAGCCCGAGTGGCGAACCTGCAGGTAGCGGATCGAACCCGAGCTGTCGTTGGCGCTGGCGCCGCCGTAGATCGAACCCGACGTGCCTTCGACCGGTGCCTGGCACTGGTTGGTGCCGCCGGTCGCGCCAGCATCGGCGCAGTCCCCGATCGGCGCGCGACCGAGGATGACGAGCCCGCCCCACTCACCGATCGAGTCCGCGGTCGACTGGCCGATGACGTTGTTGCGGCTGGTCATCACGACCGGCTTCGAGGCGCTGCCATCGACGTTGAGCTGCGAGCCGCGGTTGACGACTAGGAAGTCCGCGCCCGACGCGCCGAACAGGACCACGCCCGCGTCGAGCGTCAGCACGCCGCGCTGCGCACCGGCGAGCGGCGCGTTGGCGTCGGGGCCCTGGTCGTTACCGACCTGAACCTTGCCCGACAGCGAATAGATCGTGCCGGCGAGGTTCTGGAGACGCAGCGCGCCGGTGATGGTGCCGCTCAGCTGGCAGTTGCGGCGCGTGTCGTTGGTCGAGACCTGGATCGTGCCTGCATCGACGGTGCCGTTCGGGCAGCTTGCGGCGGGGGTGCCCGCGGTCGGGGTCGGGGTGGGCGACGGGGCCGGTGTCGGGGCCGGGGCGGGCGCGGGAAGGACGATGACGCCCTCACCCGGCGAAGCGATATCGTCCGCGCCGCAGCCCGCGAGCGCGAGAGCGGCAATGGAGGCGCCGATAACGGCGTGACGACGGGTGGAGAGGATCATGAGTCGCGCTTTCCCTCAGCCGGCCGATCCGGCTTTCGAGCGGGCCTGTGGGCCCAGCGCGTGACTCCTGCGTGGCGATTGGATGACGGTCGCGTGACGGGCGTGTTGCGTTTTTGTGGCAGCCGTCACGCCTGCGGGATCAGCCCTCGAACAGCCCCCCCTGGCTCCCAGCGGGGGGTGTCAGGCCGAGATGCTTCCACCCCGGTGGGTTGAGCAACCGCCCGCGCGCGGTTCGCGCGATCAGGCCAAGCTGGAGCAGATAGGGCTCGATCACATCCTCGATCGTGTCGCGCGGTTCGGAAAGCCCGGCGGCAAGCGCCTCCACCCCGACGGGACCACCGCGATAGATGTCGGCGATCATGGTGAGGTAGCGCCGGTCCATCGCGTCGAGCCCCAACGCGTCGACCTCCAGCCGGGTCAGCGCGCGGTCGGCGGTTGGCGCGTCGACGCGCTCAGCCCCCGCCGCGTGGGCAAAGTCGCGCACCCGCCGCAGCAGCCGCCCGGCGATGCGCGGGGTGCCGCGCGAACGCCGCGCAATCTCCCGCGCGCCATCGGCGGCGATGTCGAGCCCGAGCAGCCGTGCCGCGCGCGTGATGACCGCCTCCAGTTCATCGTGGCTGTAGAAGTTGAGCCGCACGGGGATGCCGAAACGATCACGCAGCGGCGTCGTCAGCAGCCCCTGCCGCGTGGTCGCGCCAACCAGCGTGAAGCGCGGCAGGTCGATGCGGATCGACCGCGCCGACGGCCCTTCGCCGATCATGATGTCGAGCGCGCGGTCCTCCATCGCCGGATAGAGCACCTCCTCCACCTGCGGCGACAGGCGGTGAATCTCATCGATGAACAGCACGTCGCCGTCCTCAAGGTTGGTCAGCAGCGCTGCGAGGTCGCCGGCCTTGGCGATCACCGGGCCGGAGGTACCGCGGAACCCCACCCCCATCTCCCGCGCCATGATCTGCGCGAGGGTCGTCTTGCCGAGCCCCGGCGGGCCGAAGAACAGCACATGGTCGAGCGGTTCGCCGCGCGCCTTCGCCGCGGCGATGAATATGCGCAAGTTGTCGCGCGCCGCCTGCTGCCCAGCAAATTCGTCGAGCGTCTTCGGCCGCAACGCCGCATCCGCATCATCCGCCAGCCGCGCCGGGGTCAGGAGGGGGTTATCGCTCACGTGCGGCGGGATACAGCCGCGTGGGCCGAGCGCAAGGCGGAGTGGCCCAACCTCCCCTCCCCACAAGGGGGAGGGGGGAAGTAGCGCTCGACACCCGCGCCTACCCTCGCCACACCGCACGCCATGAATTTCATCGCGGACAAGCTGCTCCTGTTTGGCGCCACCGGCGATCTCGCGCGGCGGATGTTGCTGCCGTCGCTGTGCGCGCTGGATGCGGAGGGGTTGGTGGCGGGCGATCTCCGGATTGTCGGCACCGCGCGCTCGCCGCATGATGATGCGAGTTACCGCGACTTCGCGCGCGCGGCTTTGGCGGAGTTCCTGCCGGCCGACCGCGCCGATGCGGAAGCGATCGACCGCTTCGTCGCGCGGCTTTCCTACCAGCCGCTCGACGCCTCGACGCTCGACGGCTTCCCTGCGCTGGCGGCCAAGGTCGGGCCGGTGGAGGACGGGCTCGCCATCTTCCTCTCGACTGCGCCGTCGCTGTTCGAACCGACCATCGCCGGGCTTGAGGCCGCCGGGCTGACCGGGACACGGGTGCGCATCGGCCTCGAAAAGCCCTTGGGCCTCGACCTCGCCTCCGCGGCGGAGATCAACGATGCGGTCGGACGTGTCTTCCCCGAAAGCCACATTTTCCGCATCGACCATTACCTCGGCAAGGAGACGGTGCAGAACCTTTTGGCGCTGCGCTTCGCCAACAGCCTGTTCGAGCCGCTGTGGGACCGCGCGCATATCGACCATGTGCAGATCACCATCGCGGAGAGCGTCGGGCTCGGCACGCGCGGTGATTATTACGATCAGGCCGGTGCGCTGCGCGACATGGTGCAGAACCATATGCTGCAACTGCTTGCGCTGGTCGCGATGGAGCCGCCCGCTCGCTACGACGCGACCGCCATCCGCGACGAGAAGGTCAAGGTGCTGCGCTCGCTGCGCCCGATCCGCCGCGACGACAATGTCATCGCGCAATATGGGGCGGGGACGATAGGTGGCGAGGCTGTGGCGGGCTACGCCGACGACCTCGGCCGCGCGAGCGACACCGAAACCTTCGTCGCGATGAAGGCGCAGATCGACAATTGGCGCTGGAAGGGCGTCCCCTTCTTTCTGCGCACCGGCAAGCGCATGGCGGCGCGGCGCACCGACATTGTCATCCAGTTCCGACGGGTGCCGCATTCGATGTTCGCGAGCGAAGGGGCGAAGGCCGAGCCCAACCGCCTGACCATCTCAATCCAGCCCGAGGAGGACATCCGCCTCACCGTCATGGCCAAGGTGCCGGGGCTCGACCGCGGCGGGGTGCGGCTGCGCGAGGTGCCGCTCGACATCGCCATGCCGCGCGCGTTCGAGGGCAAGCACCGGCGCATCAGCTACGAGCGGCTGCTGCTCGACCTGATCGAAGGCGACCCGGCGCTGTTCGTGCGCCGCGACGAGGTGGAGGCGCAGTGGGCGTGGATCGACGCCATCCGCGCCGGCTGGGCGGAGCGTGACGCGAAGCCGGGGCGCTATGCGGCGGGGAGCTGGGGCCCCGACGCCGCCGACGCGCTGGCGCAGCGGCACGGGGTACGCTGGCATGACTGAGCACCGTGGCTGAACGCGTCATCGTCGCCGACATCGGCGGCACCCACGCGCGCTTCGCGATGGCGGAAGTCGCGCGCGGCGAGGTTGTCGCGCTGGGCGAGCCGCTGACGCTGCGCACCTCCGACTTCGACCGGCTCGAGGCGGCGTGGGCGGCAGCGCGTTCGCAGCTGGGCGAGGCACCGCTCGCGGTGCTGGCGCTGGCCGGGCCGATGCGCGGCGAGGTAGTGACGCTCACCAACGGCGGCTGGCACATCGCGCGGGCCAGATTGGCTGAGCGGCTGGGCGTGGCGCAGGTTGCGCTGCTCAACGATTTCGAGGCGGTGGCGCACGCGGTCGCTCGGTTGCCTGACGATGCCTTCACCCACATCGCCGGGCCCGATCAGCCGCTGTCCCGCCACGAGCGCATCACCGTGCTCGGTCCCGGTACCGGCCTCGGCGTCGCCCACCTGCGCGGGCGCGAGGTGCAGGCGACGGAGGGCGCGCACCTTGGCTTCGCGCCGACCGACGCGTTCGAGGATGCGGTGCTGGTAAAGTTGCGTGCGAAATACGGGCGCGTGTCGGCGGAGCGACTGGTATCGGGGGCGGGGCTGCGAGTGATATATAACGCGATGCCCCCCTCCCCTTCAGGGGAGGGGCCGGGGGTGGGGTTTCTCCGGCCAGCGTCGAGTCAACGGCACCACCCCACCCCAACCCCTCCCCCCGGATCAAGTCCGGGGCGGGCTCTGGAGGGGAGGGGCTACGATAGTGACGCCGAGCTTTGGAACGCTGCGCTGACCGGCACCGAGCCGCTCGCGACCGCCGCGCTGGACCGCTTCTGCGCCATCTTCGGCAGCGTCGCGGGCGATCTCGCGTTGGCGCATGGAGCGAGCGGCGTCGCCATCGCCGGCGGGCTGGGCCAGCGGCTTGGCGCGCATCTCCCCCGCTCCGAATTCGCGGCGCGCTTCGTCGCCAAAGGACGTTACCGGGGAATGATGGAGGCAATGCCCATCCGCCTCGTCACCCATCCGCAGCCGGGGCTCTACGGCGCCGCAGCGGTCGCCGCCGACCAGATGGAGACATCGAAATGACCGCCATTGCCGACATCATGACCCTCTCGCCGGTCATCCCGGTGCTGGTCATCGACGACGCCGCGCACGCCGAGCCGATCGCCCGCGCGCTGGTCGCGGGCGGAATCCGCGCGCTCGAGGTGACGCTGCGCACCCCCGCCGCGCTCGACGCCATCGCGGCGATGAAGCGCGCGCCCGGCGCGGTCGTGGGCGCGGGCACGGTGCTGACCAAAGCCGACCTCGCCGCGGCGCTCGCAGCGGGGGCGGAGTTCATCGTCTCCCCCGGTCTGACCGACGAACTGGGCGACGCGGCAGTTGCAAGCGGGGTGCCCTTCCTCCCCGGCGTTGCCACTGCCAGCGACCTGATGCGCGGGCTCGACCTCGGGCTCTCACATTTCAAGTTCTTCCCGGCCGAAGCCAACGGCGGCATCGCCGCGCTCAAGGCGCTCACCGGTCCGTTTCCGATGGCGCGTTTCTGTCCCACCGGCGGTATCACCGCGCAGAGCGCGCCGACGTGGCTGGCGCTCGACAATGTGCTCTGCGTCGGCGGCAGCTGGCTCGTTCCGCGCGGGGAGCCCGACCTGGCAGCGATCGAGGCGGCGGCCCGAGCTGCGGCGCAATTTTCCTGAAACCCCCTCCCCCTTGTGGGAAGGGGTGGTATTGCAGCACCTCTTGCGTCCGTGGCGACGCGCCCGCATGCGACCCGGATGGGGGCACCAACGCAACATCGTCTCGCCGCGCTGATGGTCGCGGTTATCGGCGTGGCGCTGCTGAGCGTGATGGACGCGGCGATGAAGGCGCTGGTGCTCGCGATGGGGGCGTACAGCGCGCTCCTGTGGCGCAACCTCTTTGGATCGCTGCTGAGCGGGGTCGCCTACGCCGCATCGCGACCGCGACGGCCGACGCTGACCGCGTTGAAGCTCCATCTCGAACGCGGCGTCGTCGTCGCGTTCATGGCGCTGCTGTTCTTCTGGGCGATCGGCGTGCTGCCGCTGGCGGAGGCGATTGCGCTGTCGTTCATCGCGCCGTTGATCGGGCTCTTTCTGTCCGCCGCACTGCTCAAGGAGCGGGTGCATCGATCCTCGATCATCGCCTCGCTGCTCGGGCTGGCGGGCGTGGTCGTCATCGCCTGGGCGCGGCTTGGCAGCGGCGCGCACGACGATCCGCGCGTGCCTCTGGCGATCGCGGCAGTGCTCGGGTCTGCGTTGCTGTTCGCCTACAACCTCATCCTCACGCGCAAGCAGGCGCAGGCGGCAAAGCCGGGGGAGATCGCCTTTTTCCAGACGATCACCGTCGCCATGCTGCTACTGCTTGCCGCACCATGGTTCGCGATACTTCCGGAGCGGGAGCATTGGCCGCTGCTCGTTGTCGCCGCGGGCTTGTCGGTGGGGGCGCTGCACCTGTTTGCCTGGGCCTATGCGAGGGGCGAGGCACAGCTCCTGATCCCCACCGAATATACCGCATTCGTCTGGGCGGCGGCGTGTGGCTGGCTGTTCTTCGACGAGGCGGTGACGCTGCCGGTGCTCGCCGGCACCGCCCTGATCGTGAGCGGGTCAGCGATCGTCGCGCGGGCGCAGGGCAAGTCCTGACACCCAACTCACGCCGGTCAGTCGTCGTGAGTGGCGATCCAATCCTCGAGCACCGGCGCAATGCGGTCGCGCCACTTGCTTCCGTTGAAGATCCCGTAATGCCCGACTTCGGGCGCCAGGAAATAGCGCTTCTCCGCTGCATCGAGCCCGGTTGCGATAACGAGGGAGGCGCGCGTCTGGCCGATGCCAGAGATGTCATCGCGCTCGCCTTCGATCGCGAGCAGAGCGGTGCGGGTGATCGCGGCCGGATCGATCAGCTGGCCGCGGTGGCGGAACTCACCCTTGGGGAGGAGGTGCCGCTGGAACACCGCGTCGATCGTCTGGAGGTAAAATGCCGCGTCCATGTCGCAGACGCTGCGATATTCGTCGTAAAAGGCCTTGGTCGCCTCCGCGCTTTCCCCATCGCCTTCAACCAGGTGGCGAAACATCGCGTAGTGGCTCATCAAATGGCTGCCGAGGTTCATCGACAGGAACCCGGCGAGTTGGAGGAATCCCGGATACACTCGCCGTCCCGCGCCGGGGTAGTAGCTCGGCACGGTGGCGATGACGTTGTTCGCGAACCACGCGTGCGGCCGGTCGGTCGCGAGCGTGTTGACCGCGGTCGGCGCCTGGCGCGTGTCGATCGGCCCGCCCATCATGGTCAGCGTGCGCGGCGTTGCGGGGTGGCCCTGCGCGTTCATCAGCGCAACCGCGGCAAAGCTCGGCACCGACGGCTGGCACACCGCCAGCATATGCGCACCGGGGCCGATCGCCTCCAGGAAATCGACCAGATAGTCGATATAGTCGTCGAGGTCGAAGCTCCCTGCGCTCATCGGCACGAGCTTCGCGTCGGCCCAGTCGGTGATGTACACCTCGTGCCCCGGCAACATGCGCTCCACCGTGCCGCGCAGCAGCGTCGCATAGTGCCCGGACATCGGCGCCACGATCAGCAGCCGCGGTTGTCCCTCTGGCGCGCCATCGCGAACGAAGTGCTTGAGGTTGCCGAACGGGCGTTCGACCACGTCGACCTCCCGCACCGCGACACGGCGGTCGCCGATCATCGTGTGATCGAGGCCAAACGCGGGTTTGCCCCGTGGCTCGGCTGCGTGCGCGAACACCTCCAACGCCGAGGACAAGGTCGGACCCATGCCGAGATAGGCCGGGTGATGCTCGAAAGCCTCGATGGCTTTTGCCGACCAGCCGGCCCACTGCGCGGCCCCTGCGAGCATGGCGCGCTGCCAGTCGAATGCGTGGTAAAGCAAGATCGCGCGTCCTTCGCGGCTGTTCGGAGCAATTAGCTCAAAGCGGTAGAACGCGCTGCCACGCTCTTTGCTGCACTGCAAGATCGCGGCGGCGACCCCACCCGCGTCAAAAACGGACGGTGTGAACGAACGCGCGGCTCTGCTAGGGCGCGCATCGCTATGGCCGAAGCCCCCTCCCCCGCCGCCCCCGCCAGCCACACCCCCGCGGATGCGAAGCCGCCCAAGCCGCGCATCGGCGCGCTCCGCATGGTGTGGGATTCGACGCGGCGCTATCCGGCGCAGATTGCCGTCGCGCTCGTCGCGCTGACCGTCGCCGCGCTGGCCACCTTGCTCATCCCCGCAGGGCTCAAGCGGATCATCGACCAGGGTTTCGTCGCCGGCGGCGGGCAGAACATCGACGTCTATTTCTACGAACTGTTCGGCGTCGTCGCGCTGCTGGGTATCGCGACCGCGCTGCGCTTCTACTTCGTTAGCTGGCTGGGGGAGCGGACCGTCGCCGACATCCGCCGCCGCGTGCAGCGCAACCTGCTGCGCCAACCGCCAGCCTTTTTCGAGGAGAACCGCCCTTCGGAAATCGCCAGCCGCATGACCAGCGACACGGCGGTGATCGAGCAGGTGGTCGGCACCACCATCTCCGTCGCGCTGCGCAACGTCGTGATGGGGATCGGCGGCACGCTCTACCTTTTCTCGCTCGCTCCAAAGCTCACCGCGATCATGCTGGTGACCATTCCAATCATCATCCTGCCGATCGTTGTTCTCGGCCGCCGCCTCGCCAAGATCGCCCGAGCAAGCCAGGACCGCGTCGCCGACGTCGGCGCGATGACCACCGAAGTGCTGGGCGCCATGAAAATCGTGCAGGGCTTCAATCAGGAAGGGCGCGAGGCGGAGCGCTTTGCCGGCGCGGTGGAGAGCACTTTTGCGACGGCACGGCGACGCATCGCCCTGCGCGCGGTGATGACCGCGCTGGTCATCACGCTGCTGTTCGGCTCGATCGTTGCGCTGCTGTGGTATGGCGCGAGCGAGGTCGCGGCGGGACGTATCTCCGGCGGCACCATCATGGCTTTTGTCCTTGCGGGCGGCCTCGTCGCGGGCGCGTTCGGCGCGCTGACCGAGGTCTATGGCGACATCATCCGCGGCTCGGCGGCGGCGGGGCGGCTTTCCGAACTGCTCGCCGCGGAGCCCTCGATTACCGTCCCCGCGCAGCCAGCCACGCTGCTCCAGCCTGCGCGCGGGCGGCTGACCTTCGAACATGTCGGCTTCCGCTACCCCACCCGCCCCGACATGTCGGCGCTGACCGACTTTAACCTCGACGTCGCGCCCAACGAGACCGTGGCGGTGGTGGGCCCATCGGGGGCGGGCAAGTCGACGCTGTTCCAGCTCGCCCAGCGCTTCTACGATCCGCAGGAGGGGCGGGTGCTGCTCGACGGGATCGACGTACGCTATGCGGACCCCGCCGACGTGCGCGCGCGGATCGCGGTGGTGCCTCAGGAGACGGTGGTGTTCGCCGCGTCCGCTCGCGACAATCTGCGCTACGGCAATTGGGACGCGGACGACGCGGCGATCTGGGCCGCCGCCCGCGCCGCCAATGCGGAGGAGTTCCTGCGCGCGCTGCCCGACGGGCTCGACACTTTTCTGGGCGAAGCGGGCACGCGGCTGTCGGGCGGGCAGCGCCAGCGCATCGCCATCGCGCGCGCGCTGCTGCGCGATGCGCCGCTGCTGCTGCTCGACGAAGCGACCAGTGCACTCGACGCCGAAAGCGAGCGACTGGTGCAGGACGCGCTCGAAGGATTGATGCACCAGCGCACCACCGTCGTCATCGCGCACCGGCTCGCCACCGTGCGTGCGGCCGACCGCATCGTCGTGATGGACGAGGGACGGATCGTGGAGATGGGTCGCCACGACGAGCTGGTGGCGCGGGGCGGGCTCTACGCCCGGCTCGCCAGCCTCCAGTTCGACGCGCTGCCGGCCTAGAATTCGATCGCCAGCGTCACGGCGGGGCCGGATGCGGGGGCGGCGTTGCCGCTCACCCGCTCGCGCCAGTCGAGACGGAGACGGTTGCGCCCGACCGGCGCGCTGAGGCTGAGCCCGACATCGACGCGGCGCACGTCGCGCTGCGCTGCGGCCCAGGCGGCGGGACCAATCGTCACGTGTCCCATCCGCAGCCGCGCCGCCGCCATGCTTTCAGCGAACAGCTCAGGGTCGCGCAGCGGTGCTCCAACTCCGATGCGCGCGCCGATGGTGGCGTAGCTCTCCACATGGAGCGGTCCAGCACGGCCCTCCCTCCCCGCCGAGAGGAGCGCGAGGGTGGCGTCACGCGCGCCATCGCCCAGCCCTTGCCGACGCCAGAGCGCAGCACGTAGCGGCGTGGTTCCGATCCGGGCGACGACGCCCAACGCCGCCTCGCCACCGAGCCGGTCCGCGGTGACGCGGGCCACGGCTTCGACACCTGGAGCGAGCCGATACGCTGCCTCCACGCTCGTCTGGCTACCGCCCAACGCCGGCGCGAAAGTCGACGCGGCCCCGCCGCCCCGCACGAACAAAGCAGCGCTGCCCCGCCAGCGGTCCGGCGGAACTCCGCTTGGCCGCGCGACACTAGGGGGTCCGGAAGGCTCCAACGTCTGCGCGGTTTCGTGCCGGCTCGGCGAAGGCAGGGGCGCCAAGATAACCGCGCTGGCGACCTCGATCGGCGAAGGTCGATGCGAGAGCCGCGCGCTCAGCACAGGTGTCGAGCGGTCAAGTGTAACGACGCCGCCTCTCGGCTCGCGGTCGACCTTGTCGACCAGCAACCTTTCGCTAATCCCACCAGTCGGTTGCCCCACCTCAACCGAACTCGCAGCCAGCGAGAGCCGCTGCGGTGGCGCACTTGCAACGCTGCCGGCGACGGCGATGGTCGCTTGTTCCTCGCTGCTCCACCACAGCGCCGCGCTTCGCGCCAGCACCCACAGCAGCAGCACGGCGACCACCGTGCGCAGCGGCCCCGACGGTGGGGGCGGCTGGCTCACTCGGCGGCCTCGAGGGTGGGCTGCGGGTGGTCTGTCTTGTCCCAGTGAAGCGGCGCGCCGGCGCGGCCTCGACGATAGCCGAGGAACGCGCGGGCCGCGACGCAGATCAGGATGACATTCGCGCCGATCGTCCGTGGGAGGGCGGCGATCCCGACCCGCCAACCGTAGATCCGTGCGGTAAAGCCGACCCGCAGCACCAGCCGCCAGACGAGCATTGCGCCGGTTGCAAGCACCGCCCACTCGAGCGCCGATGACACCTGCGCCGCCTGCTTCGCTTCAATCGCCGTGCCAATCGCCCACAGCGCAACGGCCGTGTAGCTGAGGAACAGCGCGAGCGCGGCCAGCAGCGCTCGACGATCGCGCCACAGCATCCAGCGCCACAGCCAGCGCCGCAAAAACGACGAATCGCTCGGCACCGGCCAGCCGAGCCGATCCCAGCCGTCGAGCGATACACCCCGAACCCAACGCGTCTTCTGCCTCAGCGCGGCACCGAGTTGCGTGGGAAACGGAGCGTGCACCGCGATCCGCCGCCCGCTCGCATCGCGCGCATCGACCATCGCCCCCGCCAGCCCCTTCGCCGAGAGGCGAACGCCGGCTTCATAATCTTCGGTCAGCGATCCCGGCTCGAACGGTGCGCCCGCGCGCAGTTCGGACAGCGCCGCGATCGCCTCCACCCGAAAGGCACAGCCTGCGCCCGCGGTCGGCAAGGCGACGCCGAGCGCGGCGCGCAGCGGCAGTTCCTTGGCATGCGCTTCCGCGAACTCGTCCGCGTAATGATTGGCGACCCACGAAGGCAGCAGGTCGGGAACCACCGGCAGCTGCGCATAATGGGCCTGTGCGAGCGCGGCGCGCACCGCGATCAACTCCTCCGCCTGCACGCGATCCTCCGCGTCGTGGATAAGCAAGGCGTCCGGCGCGAACCCATCCAGGCCGCGCTCCACATGCGCCCAGATGCTGCCGAGGTTGTCGCCTTTTGTGGTCGGGCCAGCGCGCGGATTGACAGCCACGGAAATGCGAGCGTCCGCACCTTCGGCGCGTCGAGCGGCGGCGAGGGTCGAGGGGTCGTTGGCGTAGACGCCGATCACGATGCGGACGTCATCGTCGCCCGACCAGGAGCGCGCCATCGCGGCCGCCGTCGCGAAAATCAGTTCGTCTTCTCGCCATGCGGGAAGCGCGACGACAATGCGCGAAACGTTCGTTTGCGGTGCCCGACGGTTCCGTTTCGGACCCCGGCCGCGCCACAGCCAGAGAAGGTCGACGGCGAGGTCGTCAACGCCTCCGATCAGGAACAGCGTCGTCGCAAGCAACGCAAATTCGCGCGCGATGCCGAGCGCAGCCGCGCCGAGCGTCCCCCAATCCATCGCGCGCCGCCCCCTTCACGCCCGCCCGTCCCCGGCAGGGTCGTTGAAGCATGCTCCATTCCGGCGCAACCGCGAAGGCGCTGATCATTGTGAGTCGTTGGTGGCGGGATGCGCAACGCTTAGAGGCAGCCCGGGCGCAGCCTGACGGCTGAACGGCAGTCGACGGCGGCAACGACTAGCCGCAAAGAAAAACGGCGCCCCATTTCCGGGACGCCGCCTTAGAAACCCGAATCGGCGGGCGCGATTAGCGGACGCCGTCGCGCTCCAGCCGCTTGCGCTCCATCTTGCGGGCGCGACGGACGGCAGCCGCACGTTCGCGCGCGCGCTTTTCGCTCGGCTTCTCGTAGTGACGACGCAGCTTCATTTCACGATACACGCCTTCGCGTTGGAGCTTCTTCTTGAGAGCCCGGAGCGCCTGGTCGACGTTATTTTCGCGAACCACAATCTGCATAAAACCGCCACACACCTTTCGAGACCAAGATCGCCCGCGCTCCACGCGCAGGCAAATCGGAGCCACAACCCAAACGCCACGCGCGATCGACACAACCGACAACGCGTCACGAATCGCTCCGTGCCGTGCCCCGCCTCTAGGGAGGGCGACGCTGGTTCGCAAGCATTTCTCCGCCTTGGCGTTGCAGATTTGCAACGAAATTCGCGGAAATTCGATTGCCCGATACGTCGCGCAGTGAGTTGTTACCGTGGAAACCAGATTGGGAGACGATCACGGCTACGGTGAGGAATGCGATTGCGGGCGCGGCACTCGCTTGGGCGCTGATCGCGGCTCCGGCGGCCGCACAGACGGTCGATCCCGCCGCGGAAACCTCGGGCGCATCGCAGGAGCAAGGCGACGACAATGCGGGGCAGGCGCCGGCCGCGGAAGATATCATCGTCACCGGTTCGCGTATCCCGCGGAGTGCGACGGATACGATCGCCCCGGTCCAGATCCTCTCATCACGCGACCTTGATCGCCGCGCCTTCTCGACGCTGGGCGACGCGCTCAACGAACAGCCGCAGTTCGGTGTGCCGGGCAGCTCCCCCGTCGGCGGCGGGCAGTCGGACCTCGGTCCGGGCCAGAGCTTCGTCAACTTCCTCGGGCTCGGCTCGCAGCGGACGCTGGTGCTGGTCAACGGACGGCGGTTCGTGTCGTCGAACACCTCGTCCATCTTCGGCCCGACCGGCTCGGGTGGCACGCAGGTCGACCTCAACGTCATCCCGACCAAGCTCATCGACCGGGTCGAGACGGTCGCCGCGATTGGCGCACCAATCTATGGCTCCGACGCGATCGCGGGCACGATCAATGTCCGCC
Organism: uncultured Sphingopyxis sp.; assembly: GCA_936933955.1. Taxonomy (GTDB): domain Bacteria; phylum Pseudomonadota; class Alphaproteobacteria; order Sphingomonadales; family Sphingomonadaceae; genus Sphingopyxis. Next base: position 30,363 of record CAKZIN010000046.1, read on the forward strand.
TGAAGCGCAATTTTGAAGGGATTTCGCTCGACGGTACTGCTGGCATTTCCGAAGAGGGCGACGCGGGCAATTACCGCGTACGCGCGCTGACGAACTTCGCGACCAATCCGTTCTGTGCACTCGTCACTCGCGATGCGCAGCGTCAGATCAGCAGCGTCACGACGAGCTATTTCAACTCGACCGTGCTGCGCTATCGCGGGATCATCGGCAACCTCGACTATCGCATCGACACGCCGTTCCTGGGCGCAGGCACGCGCGTAGGGATCAACGTCAGCTATCAGCACCTGTTGGAGCTGAGCAATCTGACCGGTGGTGCAGCCGCGCCGCGCATCGTCGCCACCAGCCTAGGCTATTCGCGCGATCGAGCGGTGGCGACCGTGTCCTACGACGGTGGTCCGCTCGCCCTCCAGGCGCAGTTCAACTATATCGGGCCGGCCAACCTGGACCCCAACGCGGCTGCGAACTTCTACTCGATCCCACGCGTGGGGAGCGTTGTGTTCACCAACCTGTCGGCAAGCCTGACCGTTGACCGCAGGTTCACCTTCCGCGCCAACGTCGACAACCTGTTCGACGTCAACCCGCCCTATCCGGCGCTGCTCGCCGGTGGCGGATTGCAGCCCTACTTCTCGGGCGTGTTGGGTCGTTACTATCGTATCGGCGTCGAGGTCGGCTTCTAAGCGGAGCCCGTGACGGGGGCGGGCGTCAACGCGACGCTCGCTCCCGCACCGCCATCAGCGCCAAAGCGGCGCGAGCGGCGTCGCCACCTTTATCAAGCTGAGCGGGGTCCGCTCGCCGGATCGCCTGCGCCTCATTCTCGGTAGTGAGGATCCCGTTGCCGACCGCGAGGCCGTCGAGGGTCAGCGCCATCACCCCCCGCGCGCTCTCCCCCGCGACAATCTCGAAATGATAGGTTTCGCCGCGGACGACGACGCCGAGCGCGACGTAAGCGTCATAATCGCCGCCCTCGCTCATCAAGGCGATTGCGCCCGGGATTTCGAGCGCGCCAGGCACCGTCAGCACCTCAGCCGAGTGCCCGGCCGCCTCGATCGCCGCGCGCGCACCGCTCAGCAGCATGTCGTTGAGGTGCGCGTAGTAGCGCGCTTCGACAATTAGAACCTTTGCCATTGTCCCGCTCCTTATGCGGTTTCGCCGGGGATCGGGCGTTCGCCCACAATCTCCAGCCCATAGCCTTCGAGCGCGACGAGGTTGGTGTGCGTCGGCGTCAGGAGCTCCATTCGGTGGACGCCCAGGTCGGCGAGGATCTGTGCGCCGATGCCATAGCTCCTGAGGTCCATGTGCGCGGGCGGGGCCGTGCCGTCGCGTGTCGCGGGCACTGGCGATGGCGGAGGTGCGGCGCCAGGGTCGCTCGCAGGCATCAGCAGCACGATGAGCCCGCTCCCCGCCTCTCCCACCGCTTCCATCGCGCGCTGGAGGCGGCGCTTGCGCGGACCGGGTGCCCCCAGCAGATCGTGCGCCACGGACAGCGCGTGCATGCGCACCAGCGTCACGCCTTCGGGGTCGATTGCGCCCTTTTGCAGGACGAGGTGCGTCGCTCCGTCGATGCGGTTGCGGTAGCGCTTCAGCCGCCAGTCGCCACCGTAATCGCTGTCGAACGCCTCATCCGCGACGCACTCCACCAGACTGTCGTTGCGATGACGATAGGCGATGAGGTCGGCGATGGTGCCGATCTTCATCCCATGCCGCCGCGCGAAGGGGATTAGGTCGTCGAGCCGAGCCATCGACCCGTCTTCGTTCATGATCTCGCAGATCACGCCGGAAGGATTGAGCCCGGCGAGCCGACTGATATCGACCGCCGCTTCGGTGTGCCCCGCGCGCACCAGCACACCGCCATCGCGCGCGGTGAGCGGGAAGACGTGGCCCGGCGTCACGATGTCGTCGCGCTGCCGCGACGCGTCGATCGCCACGGAGATGGTGCGCGCCCGGTCGGCGGCGCTGATCCCCGTCGTTACCCCCTCGCGCGCCTCGATCGAGACGGTGAAGGCGGTTTCATACTGAGTGCCGTTGGACCGGCTCATCGCCTCCAGGCCGAGCGCTTCGCAGCGGGTGCGCGTCAGCGCGAGGCACACCAGCCCGCGACCATAGGTCGCCATGAAGTTGATGGCGGAAGGGGTCGCCATCTGCGCGGGAATGACGAGATCGCCTTCATTTTCACGGTCTTCGTCATCGACCAGAATGAACATGCGCCCGTTGCGCGCTTCGTCGATGATGTCCTCGGCGCTAGCCATCGGAGAGGCCTCGCTGCCGTAGGTAAGCCAGTCCTCGAGTTTACGCAGCGTGTCGGCGGTCGGGTTCCAACCCGGCGAGCCCAGCTCTCGTAGGCTGTTCGCGTGGAGCCCAGCAGCGCGGGCAAGCCCCGATTTGCTCACGCCGCCCTCGGCGACGATCGACTCGATGCGGGCGATGATGTCAGTAGCCATAGGGCTGCGCATATCACACTATAATGTGAGACACCAAAAAAGATTCACATTCGTGCCGTGCGACTTGTCACCGATTGCTCGCTGCTCGCCGCGCCCCCATATCGGTGCGCGATGGCCATCCAAATCCGCACCAGTCTCGCCGAGCCCGAAACCGGCGATGATTTCCAGCCGCACCGCCCCGCGCGGCCGCCCAAGAACGAGGGCGGCAAGCGGTTCGTGCTACACAGCGAATATGACGCTGCCGGCGACCAGCCGACGGCCATCGCCGAACTTGTCGCCGCGGCACAGGAGGGCGAGCGCGACCAGGTGCTGCTAGGCGTCACCGGCTCCGGCAAAACCTTCACCATGGCCAAGGTGATCGAGGCGTTGCAGCGTCCCGCGCTGGTGCTCGCGCCCAACAAGATCCTCGCCGCGCAGCTTTACGGCGAGTTCAAGAGCTTCTTCCCCGAAAACGCGGTCGAATATTTCGTCAGCTACTACGATTATTATCAGCCCGAGGCGTACGTCCCGCGGACCGACACCTATATCGAAAAGGAGTCGTCGACCAACGAGGCTATCGACCGCATGCGCCATTCGGCGACGCGATCGCTGCTCGAGCGCGACGACGTGCTGATCGTCGCGTCGGTCAGCTGCCTTTACGGTATCGGCTCGGTCGAAACCTATTCGGCGATGATCTTCGACCTCAAGAAGGGGACGAGCGTCGACCGGCAGGAGATCATCCGCAAGCTGGTGGCGCTGCAATATAAGCGCAACGACGCCGGCTTCTCGCGCGGTAACTTCCGTGTGCGCGGCGACAGCCTCGAAATTTTCCCCTCGCACTATGAAGACAGCGCCTGGCGCGTCACCTTCTTCGGCGACGAGATCGAGGGGATCGACGAGTTCGACCCGCTTACGGGCAAGAAATCGGCGAGCCTCAACCACGTCCGCGTCTACGCCAATTCGCACTACGTAACGCCCGGGCCGACGCTCAAGCAGGCGAGCGAGGCGATCAAGCATGAGCTGGAGGAGCGGCTGAAGGAGCTGACCGCGGAAGGGCGCCTCCTCGAAGCGCAGCGGCTCGAGCAGCGCACCAACTTCGACCTAGAGATGATTGCCGCCACGGGGAGCTGCGCGGGGATCGAAAACTACAGCCGCTTCCTCACCGGCCGTCTCCCCGGTGAGCCGCCGCCGACGCTGTTCGAATATCTTCCCGAAAACGCGCTGCTGTTCGTCGACGAAAGCCACCAGACGGTGCCCCAGATCGGCGCGATGGCGCGCGGCGACCACCGGCGAAAGATCACGCTCGCCGAATATGGCTTTCGCCTGCCGAGCTGCATCGACAACCGCCCGCTGCGCTTCAACGAATGGGACGCGATGCGCCCGCAGACGACGTTTGTCTCGGCGACGCCCGGTCCGTGGGAGATGGAGCGCACCGCTGGGGTGTTCTCGGAACAGGTCATCCGCCCCACCGGCCTCATCGACCCCCCGGTCGAAATCCGCCCGATCGAGGAACAGGTCGACGACCTCATCGCCGAAGCCAAGGCGACCGCCGCCAAGGGCTATCGCACGCTCGTCACCACGCTCACCAAGCGCATGGCGGAGGACCTCACCGAATACCTGCACGAGGCGGGGCTCAAGGTCCGCTACATGCACAGCGACGTCGAGACGCTCGAGCGCATCGAGCTGATCCGCGACCTGCGGCTTGGCGTCTATGACGTGCTCGTCGGCATCAACCTGCTGCGTGAGGGGCTCGACATTCCGGAGTGCGGGCTGGTCGCGATCCTCGATGCGGACAAGGAAGGGTTCCTGCGCAGCGAAACCTCGCTCATCCAGACCATCGGCCGCGCCGCGCGGAATGCGGAGGGCAAGGTGATCCTTTACGCCGATCGCATCACCGGCTCGATGGAGCGGGCGATGGCGGAAACCGAACGCCGCCGCGAAAAGCAGCGCGAGTATAATGCCGAGCACGGCATCACCCCGACGACGGTGGTGCGCGCGGTCGCCGACATCGTCGCTCACGTCCGGCCCGAGGAGGTCGCCCCCGCCCTCCCCGCCCCGGCGCACGGCGGCGCGGGGCACAACTTGCGCGCCTACATCCAGGATCTCGAAGCGCAGATGCGCAAGGCCGCCGGCGACCTCGAGTTCGAGACCGCGGCGCGGCTACGCGACGAAATCCGCAAGCTCGAGAACGACGAGCTAGGCCTCCCGTCGTCGGAGCATGTCGCCCCGACCATCGGCCGCAGCAATGAAGGCAAGCCCGGGACGCGCAAGGACCGTTACCGCACCAAGCGCAAGAGCTGGGGGCGGTCGAGTTAGAGAGGCGTAGTCGATCCTACAGCAACGTCGCGCCGGACTCGATCCGGGGCTGAGCCCTTCTTCGCGGCGTACGGATGGAAGCCTGGCGCCGGATCAAGGCCGGGGCGACGAGATGTGCGCTGGCCCCTCCCTCACGCCCTATGCTTGCCGCGCCACCGCCCGCCGGGCATAGCGGCGCAATGCGTGCTTCCCTCCTCCCTGCGAGCGGCCTTGCGCTCGCGCTCACCGCCTGCGCTTCACCCCGTGCGCCCGCTCCCTCCCCGGTACCGCCACCAGTCCAGCGCCCTGCCCCACCGGCAGGGCCCGTCGTCACCGGGGAGCGCGCGCCGGCGAGCTGGGACGTCGCGGACCTATCTCCGGGCGAATGGCGGCTGCGCGAGGATGCGGGTGCTGGGTCCGCGCAGTTCGGTGTTCCCGGACAGCGTGCAGAGGCCGCCCTGTCGTGCAGCCGGGGGCAGCTGACGCTGGTTCGCCTCGCACCCAACCTCAGTGTCGGCGCGCGGCACCATCTGCGCGTGCGGACGAGCTACGGCGAACATCACCTCCCCGCCACGCACGACACCGCCGGCACACCGACGCTATCCGCGACGGTGGGTGCACGTTCGCCCATGTGGGACGAGGTAAGCTACAGCCGGGGGCGGTTCGTGGTCGAAGGGTCGGGCGTTGCGCCGCTGATCATCCCCGTGCGCAGCGAGTTGATCCACCTGCTCGAACGCTGCCGCACCTAATCTGCCCGCTTAGATAATGCTGAGCGGGCTGCCGCGCCTTCAGTCGTCGATCGGCTGAGCGTCTAGGATCGCTTCGATCGCCTGCGTGACCGCGTCGATGTCGGCCATTCCGTCCACCCGCCGCACCAGCCCGCGGGCATCATAGACCGGGAGAATTGGGGCGGTCTTCGCGCGATACTCGGCGAGGCGGGTGCGCACCGTCTCGGCATTGTCGTCCGGACGACGCTTGAACTCAGTGCTTCCGCAATGATCGCAGACGCCCTCGACCTTGGGACGTTCGAACAGGTCGTGGTAGGGCGCACCGCATCGGGCGCACGAGAAACGACCGCTGATGCGCTGGACCAGCGCATCTTCGTCAACTTCCAGCTCGATCACATGGTCGAGCGTGCGCCCACGCTCACTCAGCAACGTGTCAAGCACCGCCGCCTGCGCCTCGGTGCGGGGGTAGCCGTCAAACGCGACGGGGGTGTCGTGCCCCAGCGCATCCAGCTGCTCACCGATCAGCCCCGAAACGATCTCATCGGAGACGAGCGCACCCGCCTCCATCACCGCCTTGGCTTGCAGCCCGATCGGCGTGCCCGCCTTGACCGCGGCACGCAGCATGTCGCCGGTCGACAGCTGGACCATGCCGTAGCGGTCCTTGAGCCGCGCTGCCTGCGTGCCCTTGCCCGCGCCGGGCGGGCCCAGCAGGATGATATCGAGCGCCATGGTTGCAGCGAAACCCCTCAAACCCCCAGCAAGCCTAGCGTTGTGCCTCGCCCGCAGGGTTAGCGCAACCGCCCCTTGAGCTTGGCCTTCTTGATGAGGTCGGCATATTGATGCGCCAGCAGGTGGCTCTGAATCTGCGCGACCGTGTCGATCGTGACGTTGACCAGGATCAGGAGGCTCGTGCCGCCCAGCGCGAGGCCGACCCCGGTAGCGGACGTGACCCACTCGGGGATGAGGCAGATCACGGCGAGGTAGATCGCGCCAACCACCGTGATGCGCGTCAGCACATAGTCGAGATAGTTGCTCGTCGCCTGACCCGGACGATAGCCCGGGATGAACCCGCCCTGCCGCTTGAGGTTGTCCGCGGTCTCCTCAGGGTTGAACACCACCGCCACGTAGAAGAAGGCGAAGAAGATGATCCCGGCGGCGTAAAGCGCCATGTAGAGTGGCTGACCGTGCGCAAACAGCTGGTTGAGCTTCAGCAGCGCCGAGCCCCACAGCGTATCTTCGTTGACGCGCTGGCCGAGGAACTGGGTGATCGTCAGCGGCAGCAGCAGCAGCGAGCTTGCGAAGATCGGCGGGATCACGCCAGCGGTGTTGACCTTGAGCGGCAGGTGGCTGCGCTCCTGCTGCGCGCGACCCTGTGCGGTCATGCGCTTGGGATATTGCACCAGCACCCGGCGCTGCGCGCGCTCCATGAAGCTGATGGCCCAGATCACGGCGAACGCGCCGATCAACAGCGCTGCGATCAGCAGCGGGCCCTTGTCGCCGGTGCGTCCCTGCTCGAACAGCTGCGCGATCGTTCGCGGCATGCTGGCAACGATGCCCGCCATGATGATCAGTGACACGCCATTGCCGATCCCGCGCTGCGTGATCTGCTCACCTAGCCACATCAGGAACATGGTGCCGCCGATGAGGGTGATTACCGCACTCACCTTGAACATGAGCCCCGGCACGACGACCGCCGCGATACCCTGGCTGGCGCCCAGCGTCTCGAGCCCGGAGGCGATAAACCAGCCTTGCACCGCGGTCAGGGCGACGGTGCCGTAGCGGGTGTATTGGTTGAGCTTCTTGCGCCCGCTCTCGCCCTCTTTCTTGAGTGCCGCCAGCGCGGGCGACAGCGCCGCCGCGAGCTGTACCACGATCGAGGCCGTGATGTACGGCATCACACCGAGCGCGATGATGCTCATGCGCTCGAGGCTGCCGCCCGAGAAGGTATTGAACAGGTCAAGGATGCCGCCCGACGCCGCCTGGCTGTAGAGCTGGTTCATCGCGATCGGGTCGACCCCGGGGATCGGCACGAACGACAGGAAGCGGAACACCACCAGCGCCCCGAGCGTGAACCACAGCCGCTTCTTGAGCTCGGTCGCCTGCCCGAATTTGCTGAGATCGAGGCTCATCGCCATCTGGTCAGCGCGGGTCGCCATGTCGCTTCACTCGACTGATAGGAGGGCCGCGAACATCGCGGCGCCGGTTGAGAGCCCATCTGCGAGTGCGCCAACGCAAACGCAAGTGTGGGCCAGATGGCACAGCTTTTCTGCGCCGAAGCAACAACGGGGCGCCCGTCGCCGGGCACCCCGTCAGAAAGTCAGGCTTCGTTGGCCTCTTCGACCTTGTCCGCCTTCGGGGCGAGCAGGGTCACCGATCCGCCAGCCTTTTCGACGGCCTCGATTGCGCCCTTCGACGCGCCGGCCACCGAGAACGCGAGCTTCGTGGTGAGCTCGCCCTTGCCAAGCAGACGAACCCCGTCCTTGCCGCCACGAGCGACGCCCGCCGCCTGCAGCGCGGCCTGGTCGATCGTCGCGCCGGCCTCCAGCTTGCCGGCATCCACCAGCTTCTGGATCATGCCGAGGTTCACGATTGCGTAGTCCTTGGCGAAGATGTTGTTGAAGCCACGCTTCGGCAGTCGCATGTGCAGCGGCATCTGACCGCCTTCAAAGCCATAGACGCTGACGCCCGAGCGCGCCTTTGCACCCTTCTGGCCGCGGCCTGCGGTCTTGCCCTTGCCCGAGCCGATGCCACGGCCGACGCGCATGCGTCCCTTGCGTGCACCAGGATTGTCGCGGAGATCGTTGAGTTTCATTGTCTGCACTCGCTTTCGCTATGTTCGCGCTGAAAAAGTGACGCCCGCCACTGGGGCGGGCGTCGGGTTCGGTCAAGCCGTCAGGCTTACTCCTCGACCACTTCCACCATGTGCCGCACGGCGTGAACCATGCCGCGGGTGGAGGGGGTGTCCTCAAGCTCGACGACGCGATGCATCTTGCCGAGGCCGAGGCCGGTGAGGATCTTGCGCTGGTCCTTGGGGCGACGGATCGGCGAACCGATCTGACGGACCTTCATCATCTTCTTGTCGGCCATCGCCCGATTACTCCGTCAGCGCAGCCGCGTCCGCCTCGGCGGTCAGCGAACCGCCACGGCCCAGAAGATCGGCGATCTTCTTGCCGCGACGCTGCGCCACCGACTTGGGGCTGGTCTGCGTGGTGAGCGCGGCAAAGGTCGCGCGGATCATGTTGTAGGGATTGGAGGTGCCGTTCGACTTGGTCACCACGTCGGCAACACCGAGCGCTTCGAACACCGCACGCATCGGACCACCGGCAATGATGCCGGTCCCCTGCGGCGCCGAACGCACGTTGACGAGACCCGCACCGAAGTGACCGACGCCGTCATGGTGCAGCGTGCGACCATCCTTCAGCGGCACGCGAACCATGGCGCGCTTCGCAGCGGCGGTGCCCTTCGAGATCGCTTCCGGCACTTCGCGGGCCTTGCCGTGACCAAAGCCAACGCGACCCTTGCCGTCACCGACGACAACCAGCGCCGCAAAGCCGAAGCGCTTGCCGCCCTTCACCGTCTTCGAGACGCGGTTGATGTGAACGAGCTTTTCGATCAGCTCCTCGCCGCCCTCTTCGCCGCCGCCGCGACGATCATCGCGCCGACCACGGTTGCCGTCACGGCCGCCGCGACCGCGGTTGCCATCACGGCCGCCACCGCGACCGCCGCGCGGACCGCGCGACTGATGCTGCTCGGGGGCCAAGCCCTGCGCGTCCTGCGCCGTCACCTCAGGGGTGATGACTTCGTTCTGGGTGGGATCGTCAGCCATCGTCAGAACTCCAGTCCGCCTTCACGCGCGGCATCCGCCAGCGCCTTCACCCGCCCGTGGAAGAGGTAGCCGCCACGGTCGAAGACGACGCGGGTGACGCCGGCTTCCTTCGCGCGCTCGGCAATGCGCTGCCCGACGGCACGTGCCGCATCGCAGGTCGCACCAGCCTGACCGCGCACGTCCTTATCGAGCGTCGAAGCCGAAGCGAGCGTGCGGCCCGCCGCATCGTCGATCAGCTGCGCATAGATGTGCTGGCCCGACCGATAAACCGACAGCCGCTTGCGATCGCCCGCGCGCGAACGGATCGCGGTGCGAACCCGCTGACGCCGCTTGTCGAACGGCGTGCGTTTCATGCCCATGCCCATTACTTCTTCTTCCCTTCCTTGCGGAAGATGAACTCGCCGCGGTACTTGATGCCCTTGCCCTTATACGGCTCGGGCTTCCGCCAGCGGCGTATTTCCGCTGCGACCTGGCCGACCTTCTGCTTGTCGATGCCGGTGATCTCGACCGTGGTGTTGTCGGGGGTCTTGATCTCGATCCCCTCCGGCACCGCATAGTCGACGTCATGGCTGTAGCCGAGCTGCAGCTTGAGCTTCTTGCCCTGCGCCGTCGCACGGTAGCCGACACCCGAGATCTCGAGTACCTTGGTGAAGCCCTCGGTCACGCCGGTGACGAGGTTCTGCACCAGCGTGCGCTGCATCCCCCAGGCCGCGCGGGCGTCCTTGGTGTCGTTCGCCGGCTGCACGCTGATCTGGCCGTCGGCCACATCGTAACGCACATGGTCGCTGAGCGGCATCGAGAGCTGGCCCTTGGCGCCCTTCACCGTCAGCTGGTTGTCGTTGATGGTCGCGGTGACGCCGCCGGGGACGGCGACCGGACGCTTGCCGATGCGGCTCATCAGAACACCTCCGCCAGCACTTCGCCGCCGACGTTGCTCTCGCGCGCTTCCGCATCCGAAAGCACGCCGCGCGGCGTCGAGACGATGGTGATGCCGAGGCCCGACTTCACCCGCGGCAGCTCCTTGCTGCCCGAATAGATGCGGCGGCCCGGCTTCGACACGCGCGCCACGTGGCGGATCGCCGGCTCGCCTTCGAAATATTTGAGCTCGATGCGCAGCCCCTTGTGCTGCTCCATGCGGCCCAGCAGGACTTCGGTGTATCCGCGGATGTAGCCTTCGCGCTGAAGCACATCGAGCACACGCGCGCGCAGCTTAGACGCCGGCGTGATCACGCTGTCCATCTTGGCGCGCTGGCCGTTGCGGATGCGGGTGAGCATATCGCCCAGGGGATCGGTCATTGCCATCGGATGATCCTTACCAGCTCGACTTCACGACGCCCGGGATCAGGCCCTTGTTGGCCAGATCGCGAAGCTGCACGCGGCACAGCTGGAACTTGCGGTAATAGGCGCGCGGGCGCCCGGTCAGCGCGCAGCGGTTGCGCACGCGGGTCGGGTTACCGTTGCGCGGAATTTCCGCCATCTTGAGCCGGGCGATCAGCCGCTCGGTCTCGTCGAGGCTCTGGTCGTTCGCCGTCGCCTTCAGCCGCGCGTAGCGACCGGCGTACTTGACGACCATCGCCTTGCGCTTCTCGTTCTTGTTGATCGAACTCAGTTTCGCCATGACTTAAGTTCTAGCCTTTCACATCGAAGGAAGGGTTCAGGCCGCCTGCGCGACCGTCTCGTCCTTCGGGAAGGGGAAGTTGAACAGGCGCAGCAGCTCGCGCGCCTCTTCGTCGGTGCTCGCGCTGGTGGCGATGATGATGTCCATCCCGCGCACCTTCTCGATCTTGTCGTAGCTGATTTCCGGGAAGATCAGCTGCTCCTTCAGACCCATCGCATAATTGCCGCGCCCGTCGAAGCTCTTCGGGTTCAATCCACGGAAGTCGCGGATGCGGGGCATGGCGATGGTCACCAGGCGGTCGAGGAACTCGTACATGCGCTCGCGACGCAGCGTCACCTTGACGCCGATCGGCATGCCTTCGCGCAGCTTGAAGCTCGCGATCGATTTCTTTGCCCTGGTGATGACGGGCTTCTGACCAGCGATCAGCTCGAGTTCCGCCGCGGCGGTCTCGACCTTCTTCTTGTCCTGGACAGCCTCACCGACGCCCATGTTGATGACGATCTTTTCGAGCTTCGGCACCGCAAAGCGGTTGGTGTAGCCGAAACGCTCGGTCATCGCCTGCGCGATGCGATCGTCATAGTCGCGCTTGAGGCGCGGGATGTAGCGATCAGCCATTGATCAGCTCCCCGGACTTCACCGCGACGCGCACTTTCTTGCCGTCACGGGTTTCGAAACGAACGCGGGTGGCCGCGCCCGACTTGGGATCGGCGACCGCAACCTTGCACAGCGCCATCGGCGCCTCGCGGCGCTCGAGGCCACCCTGCGGGTTGGTCTGCGACGGCTTCACATGACGCGTGATCATGTTGACGCCTTCGACGACGACCTTGCCGTCCTTCGGGTGAACGCTGGCGACGGTGCCAGTCTTGCCCTTGTCCTTACCGGACAGGACGACGACGCTGTCACCCTTCTTGATCTTCGCGGCCATGGTCAGAGCACCTCCGGCGCCAGGCTGATGATCTTCATCGCACCGCGGTTGCGCAGTTCGCGCACCACCGGGCCAAAGATACGCGTGCCGATCGGCTCCTGGTTCTTGTTGATCAGAACCGCGGCGTTGCCGTCGAAGCGGATCACGCTGCCATCGGCGCGGCGAATGTCCTTCGCTGTGCGCACGATGATTGCGCGGTGAACGTCGCCCTTCTTGACGCGACCGCGCGGGGCCGCATCCTTGATCGATACGACGATCACGTCGCCGACGCCCGCAAAGCGACGCTTCGACCCGCCCAGCACCTTGATGCACTGGACGCGCTTCGCGCCGCTGTTGTCGGCGACGTCGAGGTTGGACTGCATCTGGATCATCGATCCGTATCCTCACGTCTGGCCTACCGAGCGCTTGCCCGGCGGTTCCGGTTACCTAGTTCAGCCCTTAGGCCGCGGCGTCTTCATTGGCCGGAGCGGGAGCGGCTTCCGCCGAACCCTTGGGCCGCGAGTGCGTGTCGACCTCGTCGAGCACACGCCACGTCTTGGTCTTGCTGATCGGGCGCGTCTCTTCGATCCGCACCACCTGACCTTCGGAGAACGCATTGTCCTCGTCGTGCGCGTGGTACTTCTTCGAGAGGCGAATGATCTTGCCGTACAGCGGGTGCTTCACCCGCCGCTCGACCTTGACCACGACCGTCTTGTCGCCCTTGTCGGACACCACGGTGCCCTGCAGAATGCGCTTCGGCATCGCTTACGTCCTCAATTCGCCGGCGCGGCGTCGGCGCGCTTGGCTTCCGCCGAGCGCTGCGTCTGCAGCGTCTTGATCCGCGCGATGGTGCGACGCACCTCGCGCACGCGGGCCGGGCGCTCGAGCTGCCCGGTGGCCGACTGGAAGCGCAGGTTGAACGCCTCGCGCTTCAGATCGCCCAGGCGCTCCGACAGCTGGTCGTCGTTCTGCTGACGCAGGTCTTCGATCGGCTTGGCCATCATTCGCCTCCCAGGTGGCTGGTGTCACCCAGGCGAGCGACGACCTTGGTCTTGATCGGCAGCTTCATCGCCGCACGCTCGAACGCTTCCGCCGCGAGCGAACCGGGCACACCGTCGAGCTCGAACAGGATGCGACCGGGCTTGACGCGCGCCGCCCAATATTCGGGCGCGCCCTTGCCCGAGCCCATGCGGACTTCGGCGGGCTTCGAGCTCACCGGCACGTCCGGGAACACGCGGATCCACAGGCGTCCCTGACGCTTGATGTGACGCGTGATCGCACGACGCGCGGCTTCGATCTGCCGAGCGGTGATGCGTTCCGGCTCCATCGCCTTGAGGCCGTAGGCGCCGAAATTGAGCGCGGTGCCGCCCTTCGCTTCGCCGTGGATGCGGCCCTTGTGCGCCTTGCGGAACTTGGTGCGTTTCGGTTGCAACATGACGGTTTAGTTCCTGCGATCTTCGCGCGCCGGACGGACGCCCGAGGTCTGCGATTCGAGCATCAGCCGATCGGTCGCGAGCGGATCATGGGCAAAAATCTCGCCCTTGAAGATCCACACCTTGATCCCGCACACGCCATAGGCGGTGTGCGCTTCGGCTTCGGCATAGTCGACGTTGGCGCGCAGCGTGTGGAGCGGCACGCGACCTTCGCGGTACCATTCGGTGCGCGCGATTTCCGCGCCGCCGAGACGACCCGCGCTGTTGATGCGGATGCCTTCCGCGCCAAGCCGCATGGCCGACTGCACCGCACGCTTCATCGCCCGGCGGAACGCCACGCGACGCTCGAGCTGATCGGCGATGCCTTGTGCAACGAGGCGAGCGTCGACTTCCGGCTTGCGGATTTCGACGATGTTGAGGCTGACCTCGGCCTGGGTCATCGCACCCAGCGCCTTCTTCAGCTTGTCGATGTCCGCGCCCTTCTTGCCGATGATCACGCCGGGGCGCGCGGCATAGACGTTGATGCGGCACAGCTTCGCCGGACGCTCGATCACCACCTTGGAGATCGCCGCCTGCGGCAGCGTCTTCATGATGTGGCTGCGGATGCGCAGATCCTCGAGCAGCATGCGGCCGTACTCGGCGCCTTCCGCGTACCAGCGGCTGTCCCAGGTGCGGTTGACCTGCAGGCGGAGGCCGACGGGATTGGTCTTGTGACCCATGACGTTACGCCTCTTCGCTCTGTTCGACGACGATGCGGATGCGGCTGAACGGCTTTTCGATCCGCGTCGACTTGCCACGCCCGCGGGCATGGAAGCGCTTCATCGTGATCGACTTGCCGACGCTCGCTTCGCTGACGACCAGCGCGTCCACGTCGAGGTTGTGGTTGTTCTCGGCGTTGGCGATGGCGCTCTGCAGCACCTTCTTCACGTCGACCGCCATCGCGCGCTTGGAGAAGGAAAGCACATTCAGCGCTTCTTCCACCTTCCGGCCACGGATGAGCGCGGCGACGAGGCCGAGCTTCTGCGCCGAGCCGCGGATCTGCGTGCCCACGGCGAGCGCCTGATTGTCGCCAACGCGACGGGGAGCGGCTGCCTTGCCCATTAGCGCTTGCCCTTCTTGTCCGCGGCGTGGCCGGGGAAGAAGCGCGTCGGCGCGAATTCGCCAAGCTTCATGCCGACCATGTCCTCGTTGACCGAGACGGGCACATGCTTGCGACCGTTATAGACGTTGAAGGTCAGCCCCACGAACTGCGGGAGGATTGTGCTGCGGCGCGACCAGGTCTTGATCGGCGCACGATTGCCACCTTCCGAAGCCGCTTCCGCCTTCTTCAGGAGATGCAGGTCCACGAACGGACCTTTCCAGACCGAGCGGGCCATGGCTTACCTCTTCTTCTTCGCGTGACGGCTGCGGATGATGAACTTGTCCGTCGCCTTGTTATGACGCGTGCGCGCGCCCTTGGTCGGCTTGCCCCACGGGGTGACCGGGTGACGGCCGCCCGAGGTCCGGCCTTCACCACCGCCGTGCGGGTGGTCGACCGGGTTCTTGGCAACGCCGCGCGTCAGCGGACGCTTGCCGAGCCAGCGATTGCGGCCCGCCTTGGCGAGGTTCTGGTTGGCGTTGTCGGGGTTCGACACCGCGCCCACCGTACCCATGCAATCGCCGCGCACGTAGCGCTGTTCGCCCGAGCCCAGACGCACGATCACCATGCCGCGATCGCGACCGACGAGCTGCGCATAGGTGCCTGCCGAACGCGCGATCTGCCCGCCCTTGCCCGGCTTCATCTCGATGTTGTGGATGATCGTGCCGACCGGCATCTGCGACAGGAGCATCGCGTTACCGGGCTTCACGTCCACCTTCGCACCCGCGACGACGGTGTCGCCCGCGGCGAGCCGCTGCGGCGCGAGGATGTAGGCGAGCTCGCCATCCTCATACTTCACCAGCGCGATGAAGGCCGACCGATTGGGGTCGTACTCGAGCCGCTCGACGGTCGCCGACATGTCCCACTTGCGCCGCTTGAAGTCGACGTAGCGGTACTTCTGCTTGTGGCCGCCGGCGATCCCGCGCGAGGTGACGTGGCCCATGTTGTTGCGGCCGCCGGTCTTGCGCTTGCCTTCGGTCAGCGCCTTGACGGGCTTCCCTTTCCACAGCGCCGACTTGTCGACGAGGATCAGGCCGCGCCGTGCGGGGCTGGTCGGGTTGTAGTTCTTGAGTGCCATGGTTCCCGTCCGCCTCAGATGCCCGAGGTGACGTCGATCGACTGGCCCTGGGCCAGCGTCACGACCGCCTTCTTCACGTCCGAGCGCGTGTAGGGGCGACCCTTCCAGCGCTTGGTCTTGCCCTTGGCGACCATCGTGTTGACGCCGGTGACCGAGACGTTGAACAGCGCCTCGACCGCCGCCTTGATGGCCGGCTTGGTCGCGTCCTTCGCCACGCGGAACACAACGGCGTTGTGCTCGGACAGCAGCGTCGACTTTTCGGTGATGACCGGGCTCAGCACCACGTCATAGTGACGCGTGTCGACCGCGGCCGTGGTCTTTGCCTTAGCCATTGAACCGCGCCTCCAGGGCCTCGACCGCAGCGCGCGTGAGCACCAGCTGGTCGTGCTTCAGAATGTCGTAAACGTTGGCACCCATCGACGGGAGCATGTTCACCCCGACGAGGTTGGCCGACGCCCGAGCAAAGCTGACGTTGGTCGCATCGCCGTCGATGAAGAGCACACTCTTGGCGCCGTTCTTCTCAAGCTGCGAGACCAGCGACTTGGTCTTGCCCTCGGCAACGTCCAGGCTGTCGACGACGCGAAGACCACCGCCCTGCGCCTTTGCCGACAGCGCCATCTTCAGCCCCAGCGCACGAACCTTCTTGTTGAGATCGTGGCCAAAGGTGCGCGCCCGGGCGCCGTGCGCCTTGCCGCCACCGATGAAGATGGGGGCTGCGCGGTCGCCGTGACGGGCGGTGCCGCCGCCCTTCTGCTTTCCGAACTTCTTGCCAGTGCGCGACACTTCCGACCGCTCGCGAGTGGCGCGCGCCGGGGCGCGACGCTTCTCGAGCTGCCAGGTCACCACGCGGTGGAGGATGTCCGCACGCGGTTCGACCCCGAACACGGCATCGTTGAGCTCGATCTCGCCCGAACCGGTCGAGCCGTCGAGATTATGAATGGGAAGCTTCATGGCGCCTTAGCCCTCGCTCGCTTCATCGGTGGTGGTCACCGCGGCGGTATCTTCCGCCGGCGTGTCGGCCACGACCGGAGCGTCATTCTTCGCCGAGCGTGCAGCAACCGGGTACGGCGCCTCGCCATGGCGAGCGACCTTCACCGCGTCCTTCACGAACAGCCAGCCGCCTTTGTGCCCAGGGACTGAGCCCTTGACGAACAGGAGGCCGCGTTCGGCGTCGGTGCGCACGATCTCAAGGTTCTGCTGGGTGCGATTGCGCGCGCCCATGTGACCGGCCATCTTCTTGTTCTTGAACACCTTGCCCGGATCCTGACGCTGCCCGGTCGAACCATGCGCACGGTGGCTGATGGAGACGCCGTGCGTCGCGCGCATGCCGCCGAAGCCCCAGCGCTTCATGGCGCCGGCGAAGCCCTTGCCCTGCGTCACGCCCGACACGTCAACCATCTGGCCAGCGACGAAATGATCAGCCGAGATCTCGGTGCCGACCTCGACGAGCGCGTCGTCCGCGACGCGAAACTCGACGACCTTCGCCTTGGGCGCGATCTCGGCGTTGCCGAACGCCACGCGTTGCGGCTTGTTGACATTCTTGGCCTTGGCGGTCCCGGCGCCGACCATGACGGCGGTATAGCCATCCTTGTCCGCGTCACGCTGACCAATCACCTGGCACCCTTCGAGCGCGAGAACCGTCACGGGAACGTGGCGGCCGTCCTCTTGGAACAGCCGCGTCATTCCGACCTTCTTCGCGATCACGCCGGTACGCATGATCCGTTGCTCCTACAGAGGCCCCCGAACCCGAACGGTCAGGGGGCGTGCACAGCCCATGAATGATGCGTCGCCCCGCCTGGGCTGCAGTGCCACCTGCTCCAAAAAGGAGCCAGCGACGGCGGGGGACGCATGCCCGGACAATTGTCCGGAGGTATCCACCTGATTTCCGTCATCCCGAGCCAGTGGCGGGGATCCGGAGCGGCGCTGTCGCGCCCGGTTGCTCCAGCGGCTGACCGTCAGGCCAGCTTGATCTCGACGTTCACGCCCGACGCGAGGTCGAGTTTCATCAGCGCTTCGACCGTAGCAGCGGTCGGCTGCACGATGTCGAGCAGCCGCTTGTGCGTGCGCACCTCGAACTGCTCACGCGACTTCTTGTCGATGTGCGGTCCGCGGTTGACGGTGAAGCGCTCGATGCGCGTCGGCAGAGGGATCGGGCCGCGCAGCAGCGCGCCGGTGCGACGCGCAGTCTCCGCGATCTCGTTAGTGGCCTGATCGAGCACACGATGGTCGAAGGCCTTGAGGCGAATGCGGATGTTCTGCGTGTCCATGGAAAAACCCGTACGATCCCGTCTTACCGATGCGAAAGAGCGCTGCCGATCTTCCAAAAAAGGAGGGCGCCCGAACCGGGCACCCCCGCCAATCTGTCAGTCCGGCTGAAAACCGAACCGCCCGAATCTCTCGACCCGGGCGGTGCGGCCTGGCCTATATTACTTCGTGATCTCGCTGACAACCCCGGCGCCGACGGTGCGGCCGCCTTCACGGATGGTGAAGCGCTGACCGACGTCCATGGCGATCGGGGCGATGAGCTTGACGCCCAGCGCGACCTCGTCGCCCGGCATGACCATCTCGGTGCCCTCGGGCAGCTCGATGGTGCCGGTCACGTCGGTCGTCCGGAAGTAGAACTGCGGACGATAGTTAGCGAAGAACGCCGTGTGACGGCCGCCTTCGTCCTTCGACAGAACGTACACCGACGACTTGAATTCGGTGTGCGGCTTGATCGAACCCGGCTTCGCGAGCACCTGGCCGCGCTCCACCTCTTCACGGCCGACGCCGCGGATCAGCGCGCCGATGTTGTCGCCGGCTTCACCCTGGTCGAGCAGCTTGCGGAACATTTCGACGCCCGTGACGGTGGTCTTGCGGACTTCTTCCTGAATGCCGACGATTTCGACTTCTTCGCCGACCTTGATGATGCCGGTCTCAACACGGCCGGTCACCACGGTGCCGCGACCCGAGATCGAGAACACGTCTTCGATCGGCATCATGAACGGCTTGTCGAGCGGACGCTCCGGCTGCGGGATCGATTCATCGACCGCGGCCATCAGGTCGAGAATCGCCTGCTTGCCGAGCTTCTCGTCGGTGCCGTTGAGCGCCGCCGTGGCCGAACCACGGATGATCGGGATATTGTCGCCGTCGAAGTCGCGCTTGCTGAGCTCTTCGCGGATTTCCATCTCGACGAGCTCGAGGATTTCCTCATCGTCGACGAGGTCGCACTTGTTGAGGAACACGACCATCGTCGGCACGCCGACCTGGCGGGCGAGCAGGATGTGCTCCTTGGTCTGCGGCATCGGACCGTCGGTCGCGGCCACCACCAGGATCGCGCCGTCCATCTGCGCCGCGCCGGTGATCATGTTCTTCACATAGTCGGCGTGGCCGGGGCAGTCGACGTGCGCATAGTGACGCTTGTCAGTCTCGTACTCGACGTGCGCGGTCGAGATGGTGATGCCGCGCTCACGCTCTTCCGGCGCCTTGTCGATGTTGGCGAAGTCCACCGCCGCGTTACCCGCGACGTTCTCGGCGAGCACCTTGGTGATCGCGGCGGTCAGCGAGGTCTTGCCGTGGTCGACGTGACCGATGGTGCCGATGTTGACGTGCGGCTTGTTCCGCTCAAATTTAGCCTTGGCCATTGGGGTTCCTCAAATTTTCGTGGAATTCCAGATAAGCGAGCGCCGCACGCGACCGGAATCAGGCGCGGCCATTACTCGCTCCGTCATGATCAGGCAAGTTTCGCCTTCACCTCGTCCGCGACGTTCTGCGGCACTTCCTCGTAGTGCGAGAACTGCATCGTGTACTGCGCACGCCCCTGGGTGAAGGAGCGCAGCTGGTTCACGTAGCCGAACATGTTGGCGAGCGGCACCTGAGCTTCGACCACCTGCGCGTTACCGCGGCTGTCGGTGCCCTGGATCTGCCCGCGACGCGAGTTGAGATCGCCGATCACGTCACCCATGAACTCCTCAGGGGTGACCACCTCGACCTTCATAACCGGCTCAAGCAGCTTGATGCCCGACTTGGCGGCGACTTCGCGCATCGCCGCGCGACCGGCGATTTCGAACGCCAGCGCCGACGAGTCGACGTCGTGGTACGCACCGTCGACCAGCTTGATCTCGAAGTCGATGATCGGGAAGCCGATCATGTGGCCGTTCTCGGCGCTCTCGCGCATGCCCTTCTCGACCGACGGGATATATTCGCGCGGAATGTTACCGCCCTTGATCTCGTCGAGGAAGGTGATGCCCGAGCCACGTTCGCCCGGCGCGACCTGCACTTTGACGCGGCCGAACTGACCCGAGCCGCCCGACTGCTTCTTGTGAGTGTAATCGATCTCGACCGGCTTCGCGAGGCTCTCACGATACGCCACCTGCGGCGCACCGACGTTCGCCTCGACCTTGAACTCGCGCTTCATGCGATCGACGAGGATGTCGAGGTGAAGCTCGCCCATGCCCTTGATGATCGTCTGGCCCGATTCATGGTCGGTCGACACGCGGAACGAGGGATCCTCGGCGGCAAGGCGATTGAGCGCGATGCCCATCTTCTCCTGGTCGGCCTTGGTCTTGGGCTCCACCGACAGCTCGATCACAGGCTCGGGGAATTCCATCCGTTCCAGGATGATCGGCGCGCGTTCGGCGCACAGCGTATCCCCAGTGGTGGTTTCCTTGAGGCCAGCAAGCGCGACGATGTCGCCCGCATATGCCTCGTCGATGTCCTCACGGCTGTTCGCATGCATCAGCAGCATGCGGCCGATCTTTTCCTTCTTGTCCTTCACCGAGTTCAGGTAGCTGCCCTTAGTCAGCGTGCCCGAGTAGATGCGGCAGAAGGTGAGCGAGCCGACGAACGGGTCGTTCATAATCTTGAACGCCAGCGCCGAGAAAGGCGCATCGTCCGCAGTCTTGCGGCTGTCGGGCTCATTCGTGTCGGGATTGACGCCCTGCACGTCGGCGATGTCGAGCGGCGAGGGCATGAAGTCCACGACCGCGTCGAGCAGCGTCTGCACGCCCTTGTTCTTGAACGACGAGCCGCACAGCACCGGCACGAACGCCTGCGCCAGCGTGCCCTTGCGGACCAGCTTCTTCAGCTCTTCGGCCGAAGGGATGGTGCCGTCGAGATAGGCTTCCATCGCCGCATCGTCCTGCTCGACGGCGAGCTCGATCAGCTTTTCGCGATATTCCGCGGCCTTGTCCGCCATGTCGGCTGGGATGTCGACATATTCGAATTCGGCGCCGAGGCTTTCGTCCTTCCAGACGATGCCGCGCTCGTTGATGAGGTCGACGAGGCCGACGAAGTCACCTTCGGCACCGATCGGCAGATACAGCACCGCCGGGGTCGCGCCGAGACGGTCGATGATCGTCTGCACGCAATAGTAGAAGTTGGCGCCGGTGCGGTCGAGCTTGTTGATGTAGCACATCCGCGGCACGCCGTACTTGTCGGCCTGGCGCCACACGGTTTCCGACTGCGGCTCCACGCCGGCAACGCCGTCGAACGCAGCGACAGCGCCGTCGAGCACGCGCAGCGAACGTTCGACCTCGATGGTGAAGTCGACGTGGCCGGGGGTGTCGATGATGTTCAGCCGGTGGTCGTTCCAGAAGCAGGTCGTCGCGGCCGACGTGATCGTGATCCCGCGCTCCTGCTCCTGCTCCATCCAGTCCATCGTCGCGGCGCCGTCATGGACTTCGCCGATCTTGTAGGACTTGCCGGTGTAGTAAAGAATGCGCTCGGTCGTCGTCGTCTTGCCGGCGTCGATGTGCGCCATGATGCCGAAGTTACGGTATTTCTCGAGCGGATGGC
>CAKZIN010000047.1 GCA_936933955.1 uncultured Sphingopyxis sp.
GCAGGTGCGGTCGCCGCCGGCGGTGCGGGCTGGCTCGCCTGCGCCAGCAGCGGCGCGGCGCTTGCCAGCAAGAGGGCGGCGGTGGCGGTACGGATCATCGTGGCAGATCTCCAGCGGCGACGGGCACCTGCGCATCGCGGCGGGTGCGGTGGTAGAGGAAGGCGATGAGCCCAGCGAACAGCGCGAGGCCGAGCGGCACGGCGAGCGGATGCTCCGCGACGACCGCCAGCGGCGCATCGCTGCCCGATGCGGCGACGACGCCCGCATAGGCGACGCCGAACAGGCTTTCCCCCACGATCAGGCCGGTCGCGGCGAGCACGCCGAGGCGCTTGGCATATTCGGGGTCGCGCGTGCGCTCCGCCCAGCGTTCGTAAAGGTGGCCGAGGATCGCGCCGATCGGGATCAGCAGCGTCAGCGCCATGGGGAGGTAGATGCCCATCCCCACCGCGAGCGGGGGCAGCCGCCAGCCGGGCCTCCCGCTGCGCTCGAGCAAGAGGTCGATCACCACCGCGGCCAGCCCGATTCCCGCGCCAAGCCCGATAAGCCCCCAATCGAGGCTCCCACCCAGCACCCCTTGCGCGAGGCTGGTGATAAGCGCGGCCTGCGGTGCGGCGAGCGCCTGCGCGCCTGCCCCCGGCGCGCCCTGAAAGCCGAACGCCTGATGCAGCACACCCAGCACCGGCGGGATGACGAGCGCGCCGAAGATGACGCCCAGCACCAGCGCCACCTGCTGCTTCCACGGGGTCGCGCCGACCAGCTGGCCGGTCTTCAGATCCTGCAGATTGTCGTTGGAGATGGTCGCCACGCCGAACACGATCGCGGTGACGAACAGCGCGTAGGCGACCAGCGCCTGCGTCGCCTCTGGGCTCGGCTGGCGCCCGAACAGCGCGGCGAGGATCAATGAGATGCCGACCACGGCGAGGATGCCGACGCCCGAGATCGGACTGTTCGACGCACCGATCAGCCCCGCCATGTAGCCGCACACCGCCGCGATCACGACGCCCGCGACGAGGATGTAGGCGATGGTCGCGAGCAGCGGCCCCGCGCCGCCCGCCGCCACCGGACCGCTCTGCGCGAAGTCCCACAGCAGGATGCCGATCGGGATCATGCTGGCGAGGATGGTGCCGCCGACGATCGAGATGGGAAGGTCGCGTTCGGTGAGGTCGAGCGCGTCGTAACCGCTCCCCTTGCGCGCGCGGTTGGCGGCGAGCGCGCCCTGCAGCCCCTTTACCACCGGGCCGATGATGCGCAGCAACGTCCAGATCGCCGCCACGCCGATCGTGCCCGCGCCGACGAAGCGCACCTGCTCGCGAAAGACGGTGCCGACGTGATCGGCGAGCTCAATCCCCAGTGGGATCGGCGCGGTGAACTGTGGCAGCAGCACGAAGAAGCTGATGACGAGGCCGACCAGCATGGCGATGCCGACCGACAGGCCGACGAGGTGACCAACCCCGATCAGTGCCAGCGACAAGCTCGCCGAGACACTGGTGGCACCGGGTCCGAAACGGAACGCGCGCGCGGCCTCTCCGGCGATGAGCTTCATGTTGACGAGCAGGCTGAACCCCGCGGCGGCGATGCTCGACCACAGGATCGCGCGCAGGCCGCGGCGATTTTCCTCCGCGCCGCCAACGCCCGCGCCGACCTTGAGCACCTCCGCCGCGGCGACGCCTTCGGGGTAGGGGAGCGTGCTCCCCGTCACCAGCGCGCGGCGCAGCGGCACCGAATACATGACGCCGAGGATGCCGCCGAGGCCGATCACCGCGACGCTCATCCAATAGGGGAAGCCCGACCACCAGCCGATCATGACGAGGCCGGGCAGCACGAAGATGATCGCCGACAGCGTCCCCGCTGCCGAGGCGATGGTCTGGACGATATTGTTTTCGCCGATGCTCGAATTGCCGAGCGCCTTTAGCACCGCCATCGAGATGACGGCCGCCGGGATCGACGTCGCAAAGGTCAGTCCGACCTTGAGACCGAGGTAGACGTTGGCCGCGGTGAACAGCAACGTCAGCAACGCGCCGAGAATGACGCCGCGCCAGGTCAGTTCACGCATGTTGGGCTCTCCCCCCGGTCCCTTATTGCGCTGTCATGGCGGGGTGGGGGCGATGGCGCAATGGGGGCGTTGGTGGGAGGGGTGGGGAGCGGCGACGTCGTTTTCGGGGAAGCTTCGTCACCCTGAACTTGTTTCAGGGTCGATGGCGCCCTGTCGGCAGAGGGTGCTGGCACAGGTTCACCAGGGCGCGGGGTTTGCAGTCACCGTCGCCCCGGACTTGATCCGGGGCTAGGCTTTTTTTGTGCGGGGGGCCGTCATGGGAGTGAATCCCATGACGTCAGTCGGGCTGTGCCCGCTGGCCGGCCGATCACGTTCGCTGTGCGAAGCGGCGAATAGCGCTGCTACTCGCCTCGCTCCGGCTCATCTCCCGCCAAACAGTCCGCCCAAAATGCCACGCACCAGTGAGCGGCCCATGCTCCCGGCGACCTGGCGGCCGACCGAGGATGCCGCGGAGCGGGCGGCGGACTGGAGCATTTTCTCGGTCATGCTGGGTTTTGCCGCCTCGCGCGCGGCGGCGCGGCTTGCGGCGGCTTCCTCGCGCAGGCGCAGCCGTTCGGCGGCGGCGCGCGCCTTGGCCTCCTCCTTGGCAAGCGCGGCGGCGGCCTTGTCCGCCTCCTCGCGCGCTTCGGCCTCCGCGGCGGCGGCGGTGGCCTGATCGGCGCGGGCGGAGAGCAGCTCCTGCGCCGATTCACGGTCGATCAGCGCGTCATATTTGTCGCCGACCGCGTCGCTCGAGATCAGCACCGCGCGCTCCTCCGGCGTGAGCGGGCCGACGCGCGATGCGGGCGCCTTGATCAGCGTTCGCTCGACCATCGAGGGCGCGCCGTCATCGCCCAGCAGCGACACCAGCGCCTCACCGATCCTGAGTTCGGTGATCGCGCTCGCGACGTCGATCGCAGGGTTGGGCCGGAATGTCTCCGCCGCCGCGCGCACCGCCGCCTGATCGCGGGGCGTGAAGGCGTTGAGCTTGTGCTGCACCCGGTTGTTGAGCTGGCCGGCGACCGTGTCGGGGATGTCGATCGGGTTCTGAGTGATGAAATAGACGCCGACGCCCTTGGACCGGATCAGCCGCACCACCTGCTCGATCTTTTCGAGCAGCGCCTTGGGCGCGTCGTTGAACAGGAGGTGCGCCTCGTCGAAGAAGAACACGAGCTTGGGCTTATCGGGATCACCGACTTCGGGCAGCGTTTCGAACAGTTCGGACAGCAGCCACAAGAGGAAGGTCGCGTAGAGCTTGGGGCTCGCCATCAGCTTGTCGGCGGCGAGGATGTTGACCACCCCCGCACCCGCATCGTCGGTGGCGATGAAGTCCTGCATTTCGAGCGCCGGTTCGCCAAAGAACCCCTCGCCCCCCTGGCTGCGCAGTTGCAGCAGCGCGCGCTGGATCGCGCCAATGCTCTGTTTGGAGACGTTGCCGTATTCGAGCGTCAGCTCCTTCGCGCGCTCCCCCACATTGACCAGCATCGCCTGCAGATCGTCGAGGTCGAGCAGCATCAGCCCTTCCTTGTCGGCGACGTGGAAGGCGATCGACAGCACGCCCTCCTGCGTGTCGTTGAGGTCGAGCAGGCGGGCGAGCAGCAGCGGCCCCATCTCGCTGACAGTGGTGCGGATGGGGTGGCCCTGTTCGCCGAACAGATCCCACAGCTGCGCCGGACACGCGCGGTACGACCAGTCGCTCTGCCCGATCTCCGCAGCGCGCGCGGCGAAAATGTCGTGCGTCTTGGCGGTGGGGGAGCCGGGCATGACGAGCCCGGCGAGGTCGCCCTTCACATCGGCGACGAAGCTCGGCACCCCCGCGGCGGAGAAACCTTCGATGATGCCCTGCAGCGTGACGGTCTTTCCCGTGCCCGTCGCGCCCGCAATCAGCCCGTGCCGGTTGGCCCGGCGCAGGTTGAGCACCTGCGGCGTTCCGCCTGCGCTGCCGATGAAAATCCCGTCCGCCATACCGCGCTCCCGTCCACGAAACGCGACGGGATTAGGGCGGGGTGCGGGGGAATCAAGGTGCCGCTCGGGGCGGGCATCACACATACCCGCCCGTGCCCGGCATCCGCCGGAGCACGGGGCGAGAAGCCTAGACCTACTGGTTGAGCAGCAGCGGAATGAAGGCCGGGCGGATGCCGCGGCGGACGACTTGGACGAGGATCGCGGTGCGGCGCTGGCTCTTGGCCTCGGCGATTGCCGCGGCGAGGTCGGCGTTGCTGGTCACTGCGCGGCCGTGCGCGTTGAGGATCACGTCCCCGCGCGCCAGCCCCTTCGCGCCCGCGTCGGACGATCCCGACACCGCCGCGATGACCACCCCGCGGGTCGTGGTGTCGATCCCCACCTGGCGCGCGATCTCCGGCGTCAGCTGCTGGGTGATCAGCCCGAGTTCGGTGCGGATCGTCGCGTCCGGGCCCTGCGGCGGCTGCACGGGCGCGTCGTCGAAGTCCTGGCGCTCGGCCGGATCGAAGCGTTCGCTCTGCAGCTGCTCCGCGCTCGGGCGGCGATCGAGCGTCACCGTCACCGTCTGGCGGCGACCGTTGCGCAGCAGCTCGATCGGCACTCGCGTGCCGGGGGCGAGGTTGGCGATCTGATAGGAGAGGTTGCGGTCGGGCGTCACCGGCTGGCCGTTGATCGACAGCACCACGTCGCCTTCGCGGATGCCGGCGCGCTCGGCCGGACCGCCAGGGGAGACGCGCTGGATGAACTCGCCCTGCTCCTTCGAAATGCCGAGCGAGCTGGCGAGGTCGTCGCTCAGCGGCGCGCGCTCCACCCCGATGTAGCCGCGCGCGATGCTGCGTCCGGCGATCAGCTGGCGGACGATCGGTTCGGCAACCTCCGCCGGGATGGCGAAGCCGATACCGATGCTGCCGCCGCCCGGATTGCTCGACAGGATCGAGCTGTTGATACCCACCACGCGGCCATTCATGTCGAATAGCGGACCGCCGCTGTTGCCCTGGTTGATGGCCGCGTCGGTCTGAATGTAGCGGTCGTACGCGCCGCCCTGTCCGACGCCGCCCGGCCCGACGTTGCGATAGAGCGCGGAGACGATGCCCGCGGTCACCGTGCCGCCGAGTCCGAGCGGATTGCCGATCGCCACCACCCAGTCGCCGACTCGGGTGTGCTGCGAATCGCCGAACGCGACGTGGGGCAGGTCGCGCCCGTCGATCTTCAGCACCGCAAGGTCACTGTCCGGATCGCGTCCGACTATGCGCGCCACATATTCGCGCCGGTCGGGCATGATCACCGTCACCTGCTCCACCACGGCATTGGCCGCGCCGGGGGAGACGACGTGGTTGTTGGTGACGATGTAGCCATCGGCGGAGATGATGAAGCCCGACCCCAGGCTCGACCCGCGGCGGGTCTGGCCCTGCCCGCCGCCCTGCCCCGGGTTGACCATCCCCTCGAGCGGAGTGCCCGCGAAGGGGTTGTTGCTCACGCGAACACGCTGGCGGGTGGAGATGTTGACGACCGCAGGCTGCAATGCGGCGGTGAGGTCGGCGAAGCTGGTCGGCGCGCCTGCGCGCGGAACGATCGGGTTGGTGGAGATGGGCGCCCCACGCGCCGCAGCGGTCGCGCCCGCGCCATCCTGCGCGGCAAGCGGGCTCATGTTCGCGGTGATCGCCAGGGCTGCGCCGGTGGTGAGCAGCGCGGAAGTGAGAATGACGGCGTTACGCAACGGAGTGTGCCCTCTCAATAAAATGCGGCGGCGGGATAATGCGGCGCCGCTGAACCTGTGACAACAGTCGCGCGATCACCGCGCGTCGCGTTCGAAGTGACGAAGATAGCCTTCGGTCGCCGGGAGCGCCCAGGTCGTGCGCCCCGACCCTTCGCTGCGGAAGGTGGTCTCGTACGACTGAAGCGCGCGGTAAAAGGCGTAGAATTGCGGATCGCGGCCAAAGCTGTCGCGCTCGATCTGGGCGATCTGCGCATCGCCCTCCGCGCGGACGGCGTTGGCGCGCGCGGTGCCGTCGGCGCGAACGGTGCGCGCCTCCACCAGCTTTGCCTCGCGCATACGCGCGAGCGCGGCGTCGCGCGGTGCGCCGGGCGCATATTGCACCTGATCCACCGTCACGTTGACGAGCCGCACCCCGATCGGCGCCAACCGCTGCGCCAGCGTGGCGAGAC